>JBHICL010000114.1:0-8480 GCA_046759605.1 Alphaproteobacteria bacterium
GACCACGTTCAGGAGCGGCGCGCCCGCGCGGGCGCGGCGGACGTTCTCCGCCACCTGGTCCGCCACCGTGCGCGGGTCGGTGATGCTCGCGATGTGCGGCGTGATCGTGACCCGGGGATGGCGCCAAAAGGGATGCTCCCGGGGCAACGGCTCCTCCCGGGTCACGTCGAGGGTGGCGCCCGCGAGCTGGCCCGCCTCGAGCGCCGCCAGCAGCTCGTCTTCCACCAGGTGCGCGCCCCGCGCCGCGTTGATCAGATAACCGCCCCGTGGCATGGCGGCGAACGTCCTGCGGCACAGGATGTCCTCGGTCTCCGGGGTGAGGGGCAACAGACAGACGACGATCAGGCTCCGCGCGAGAAACGGCTCGAGACCGTCCGCGCCGTGAAAACAGGCGATGCCGGGAAGGCTCCTGGCCGTACGGCTCCAGCCGGCCACGGCGAAACCCAGCTCGGCGAGGCGCCGCGCCACCTCCCCGCCGATCACCCCCAGGCCCATGACCCCCACGGACCGCTCGCCGGCGCTCACCTGCTCGAGCTGCCGCCAGACCCGCCGCCGCTGCTGTTCCGCGTATTCCGGCTCCCGCCGGTGGTAACGGAGCACGTGGAGCAACGCGTACTCCACCATGCCGGCGGTGAGGCGCTCGTCCACCACGCGGCAGACGGGGACGTCCCGCGGCAGGTCGGGGTCGCCGAACAGATGGTCGACCCCGGCGCCCAGGGAGAAGATCGCCTTCAGGTTCGGATAACGGGCGAGCTCGCCCGGCTTCGGTTTCCAGGCGAGGGCGTACTCGATCCCGGCCACATCGCCGACCTCCGGCCAGATCCGCACCTCGAGGTCCGGGAGCCGCGCCACGAGCTCCTCGCGCCACCAGTCCGCCGGATCGACCTTGGAGAGGAACAGAAGCGCCATCGCGCGGTTCAGGTGGCGACGACGCCGCCCTCGATGGCCTCCAGCTCGAACGCGGCCGCCATGAGGGCCTTGGTGTAGGGCGCGGTCGGGTGGTCGAAGATCTGCTCCGCCGGCCCCTGCTCCACCACCTTGCCGTCGCGCATGACGATGACCTGGTCGGAAAGCGCCCGCACCACGCTCAGGTCGTGGCTGATGAAGAGATAGGCCAGGCGGTGCTTCGCCTGCAACTCGCGCAGCAGATCGACGATCTGCGCCTGCACCGAGCGGTCGAGCGCCGAGGTGGGCTCGTCCAGCACCACGAAGCGCGGCTTCAGGACCATGGCCCGGGCGATGGCCACGCGCTGGCGCTGGCCGCCCGAGAACTCGTGCGGGTAGCGGTGGCGGCTCTCCGGGTCCAGGCCCACCTCCTCCATCGCCTCGACGATCAGGTCGTCGCGCTCGGCGGCGGCGCGGCCGATGCCGTGGACCTTGAGACCCTCCTCGATGATCTGGCTGATGGACATGCGCGGACTCAGGCTGCCATAGGGGTCCTGGAACACGATCTGCATCTCGCGCCGCATGGGTCTCAGGGTCTTCGAGCGCAGGCCCTGGATCTCGTGGCCGTCAAACTGGATCGGTCCGTTCGAGGAGATGAGGCGCAGGAGCGCGAGCCCCAGGGTCGTCTTGCCGGAGCCCGACTCGCCGACGACGCCGACGGTCTGGCCTTCGCGCACCTCCACCGTGATCCCGTCGACCGCGCGCACATGATCGACCGTGCGCCGCATCACGCCCTTCTTGATCGGGAACCAGACCTTGAGTTCTGTGGTCTGCATGACCGAGGGGGCGCCGGGAGCGGCCTTGTTCGGAGCGCCGCTCGGCTCCGATTCCAGGAGATGCCGGGTGTAGGGATGCCCGGGCCGCTCGAAGATCCGCTCGGTCGGTCCGTGCTCGAGGATCTCGCCGTCGTTCATCACGCACACCCGGTCCGCCATCTTGCGCACGACCGCGAGGTCGTGGGTGATGAACAGGATCGCCATGCCGAAGCGCCCCTGCAGCTCGCGCAGGAGCTGCAGGATCTGCGCCTGGATGGTGACGTCGAGGGCGGTGGTGGGCTCGTCGGCGATGAGCAGGTCCGGCTCGTTGGCGAGCGCCATGGCGATCATGACCCGCTGCCGCTGCCCGCCGGACAGCTCGTGGGGGAAGGCCGTGAGGCGCTTCTCCGCCTCCGGGAGGCCCACGAGGCGCAGAAGCTCGAGGGTCCGCGACCGCGCCGCCTCGCGCGCGAGCCCCTTGTGGATGAACAGGACCTCGTTGATCTGCTTCTCGACCGTGTGCAGCGGGTTCAGCGAGGTCATCGGCTCCTGGAAGATCATGGCGACGCGGTTGCCACGCATGCGTCGCAGGTCGTCCGGGGCCGCGCCGACGAGCTCGGTGCCGGCGAACCGGATGCTTCCCGATGGATGGTGGGCGACGGGGTAGGGAAGGAGCTGCAGGATCGATAACGCCGTGACCGACTTGCCGGAGCCCGACTCGCCGACAAGGGCCACCGTCTCGCCCTTCTCGATATCGAAGGTCACGCCGCGAACCGCGTCCACCAGTCCTCCGGGGGTGCGAAACTCGACGGAAAGATCGCGAACCTGCAAGAGCGGCGCCATTACTTCAGCTCCCCCGTCACCTGCTTGCGCGGATCGAAGGCGTCGCGCACGGACTCGCCGATGAAGATCATCAGGCTCAGCATGAGGGCGATGACGAAGAAGGAGGTGAAGCCGAGCCACGGCGCCTGGAGGTTGTCCTTGCCCTGCTTCAGCATCTCCCCGAGCGATGGCGAGCCGGGCGGCAGGCCGAAGCCGAGGAAGTCGAGGGAGGTGAGGACCGTGAGCGCGCCCGCGGTGATGAACGGCAGCAGCGTGATGGTGGCCACCATGGCGTTGGGCAGCACGTGCCGCAACATGATGAGACCGTTGTTCAAGCCCAGGGCGCGCGCGGCGCGGACATAGTCGAAGTTGCGCGCCCTGAGGAACTCGGCCCTCACGACGCCGACGAGCGCCATCCAGCTGAACAGGAGCAGGAGACCGAGAAGCGTCCAGAAACTCGGCGTGATCACGCTCGCGAGGATGATCAGCAGGTAAAGCCCCGGCATCGAGCTCCAGATCTCGATGAACCGCTGAAAAAGCAGGTCGAGCCAACCACCGTAGTAGCCCTGCACGGCGCCGGCGGCGATCCCGATCATGCTGGCGAAGATCGTGAGGGTGAGCCCGAACAGGACGGAGATGCGGTACCCATAGATGAGCCGCGCGACGACGTCGCGGGCCTGATCGTCGGTGCCGAGCCAGTTCTGTCGCGTCGGCGACGACGGGGCCGGCGTCGGCAGGTTGGAGACGGGCGTGTCGAAGCTGTAGGGAATAAGGGGCCAGACCATCCAGCCCTTCTCCTCGATCAGCTCGACAACGAAGGGGTCGGTGTAGTCGGCCTCGGTCTCGAACTCGCCGTCGAAGGCGGTCTCCGGGTAGCTCACGAAGATCGGCGTATAGAACGCGTTGTCGAAGCGGATCAAAAGCGGTTTGTCATTGGCGATGAAATCCGCGAACAGGCTGACGACGAACATGGCGAGGAAAATCCAGAACGACCAGTAGCCACGCTTGTTGGCGCGGAAATTGTGCACCCGGCGCACCGTGATCGGCGACAGGTGGAGCCCCAGGAGGCGCTCTTCACGGGTGTCGAGGAGCGCCATCGCCTACACCTCCCGCGTTTCGAAGTCGATGCGGGGATCGACAAAGACGTAGGTGAGATCGGTGATCAGGTGCATGACCAGGCCGAGCAACGAGAAGAAATAGAGGGTCCCGAACATCACGGGAAAGTCGCGGTTGAGCGCCGCCTCGAAGCCCAGGAGGCCGAGACCGTCGAGGGAGAAGATGACCTCGATCAGGAGCGCGCCGGCGAAGAGGATGCCGATGAACGCGCCGGGGAAGCCGGCAATCACGATGAGCATGGCATTGCGGAAGACGTGCCCGTACAGAACGCGATTCTCCGTAAGGCCCTTGGACCGCGCCGTGATGACGTATTGCTGATTGATCTGATCGAGGAACGAGTTCTTGGTCAGCATGGTGAGACCGGCGTAGCCGCCTATGACCAGTGCGCCTATGGGGAGCGTGATGTGCCAGAAGTAATCGACGATCTTGCCCCCAAGGCTGAGCTCGTCCCAGTTCTCCGACGTAAGCCCCCTGAGCGGGAACCAGTCCCAATAGGATCCGCCGGCGAAAAGCACGATCAGCAGAATGGCGAACAGAAACGCGGGTATGGCGTTTCCCACGATGACGAAGGCGCTGGTCCACACGTCGAACCGGCTGCCGTCCCGCCTGGCCTTGGCCACGCCGAGGGGGATGGCGATCAGATACGTGAAGAGCGTCGTCCAAAGCCCGATGGTTATGGAAACGGGCAGCTTATCGATGACCAGCTCTACGACCGTTCGATCCTGGAAAAAGCTCTCGCCGAAATTGAAGGTGGCGTAGTTCCGGATCATCCGGATGAAACGAACGTGGACGGGCTTGTCGAAGCCGACCATGCGCTCGATCTCGGCGACGAGCTCGGGGTCGAGCCCGCGCGCGCCGCGATATTTGCTTTCGACCGCACCCCCCACCTGACCGGACTGGAGCTCCTGCTGCTCCTCGACGTCGCCTATGGTGGCGCTGAACCGCTCGGTCGCCTCCACCGACGTCCCCTGGAGGCGGGCGATGATCTGCTCCACCGGTCCGCCCGGGGCGAACTGAACGATCACGAAATTGATCAGCATGATCCCGAACAGCGTCGGGATGATCAGGAGCAGCCGTCGGACGATGTAGGCGAGCATCGCTTAGGATCTGTCACTTCTTGAGCGCGATACGCCGCTCCTCGAGGTCCGATTCCTTCTGGGGGTCGATCCACCACGCGCTGATCTGAACACCGTTCTTCGGCACGACACCCGGCTTGCCATATTTGTCCCAGTAGGCGATCCGATCGTGCGGGATGTGCCAGTTCGGAACGACATAGTGCCCCCAGAGCAACACGCGGTCGAGCGCCCGCGTCCGCTCCACGAGGCTCTCGCGACTCGGGGCGGTGATGACGAGCTCGACCAGCTCGTCGATGACCGGGTCACTGACGCCTATGAGATTCCGGCCACCTCGCTCCTCCGCCGCCTCGCTGCCCCAGAAGCTCCGCTGTTCGTTTCCTGGCGAGTCGGACTGACCGAAAACCACCACGGTCATGTCGAAGTCGAAGCTCTCGAGCCGCGCCTGATATTGGGAGGCATCCACCAGGCGCACGTTTGTCTCGATCCCCAGCCGCTCCAGGTTTCGCGCAAAGGGAAGGATGATGCGCTCGAATGCGGGACTCCTGATCAGGATCTCGAACTCGAACGGCTGCCCTCCATCGACATTGACGAGCGTTCCGTCGCGGATCTCCCATCCGGCTTCCTCGAGGAGCGTGCGAGCCTGGCGCAGATTTGCCCTCACGCCACGCGCCCCCGAGCCATCGGTCGCCGGCACCGTGAACTGCTCGGTGAAGACCTCCTCGGGGATGCGCCCGCGATAGCGTTCGAGCGTTTTCCGTTCCTCCGCCCCGGCGTCCTTCAGAAGACCGCGGCTGCCGAGCTCGGAGTTGTCGAAGTAGCTCGCCGTACGGGTGTAGGCGTCGTAGAAGAGGTTTTCGTTCGTCCACTCGAAATCAAAGGCGTGGGAAAGTGCTTCCCGGACCCTGCGGTCGGCGAAGAGTTCCTTCCGCGTGTTGAAGCCGAAACCCTGCATCCCGGCGGTGCGCTGGTGCGGGATCTCTTCCCTGATGATGAGACCGGCGCGGACGGCGGGCGTGTCGAAGGCCGTGGCCCAGTCCTTGGACGTGTTCTCGAACCAGAGGTCCAGGTCGCCACCCTTGAACGCCTCCCGCGCAACGGTGCGGTCCCGGAAGTATTCCTGCCGGATGACGTCGATGTTGGAGAAGCCCACGCGCGCCGGGTGGTTCGTGCCCCAGTAATCAGACACGCGCTCGAAGACGATCGTGCGCCCGGGCTCCACGTCCGCGACCCGGTAGGGGCCGCTACCGAGCGGCGGCTCCAGCGTGGTCTTCGAAAAGTCCCGCTCCTCCCAGTAGTGCTTGGGCAGGACCGTAAGCTGTCCCATGATCAGAGGCAGCTCCTGGTTCTGGTCGTTGCGGAACGTGAATTTGACCTTGCGCTCTCCCGTCTTCGACACGTCGACCACGTCGCCGTAGTAGAAACGGTAGAAAGGCCGCCCCTGCTCGACCAGGATGTTGAAGGAGAAAATCACGTCGTCGACGGTGATGGGCTGGCCGTCGTGCCAGTAGGCGTCGTCGCGCAGGGTGAACTCGACCCAGGACCGGTCGTCGGGGACCTCGATGGTCTCGCACAGCAGGCAGTACTCGGTGAACGCCTCGTCCGCCGAGGCTACCATCAGGCTGTCGTAGATCGAGAAGATGCCGGCGGGGGTCCCTTTCAGGATGAACGGATTGAGGCTGTCGAACGTCCCGACGGCGCCGATGACCTCCTCTCCGCCCTTGGTCGCGTTCGGATTGACATAGTCGAAGTGCTTGAAGTCCGCCGGATATTTCGGCTTGCCGTGCATTGCCATGGCGTGCCGAGGGCCGTCCGTGCCGGCGGCGGAGACAGGTCCCGCCACCGTCGAGAAAAAGGCCACGCCCACGAACGCGGCGAGCAGTCGGATGCGTCCCATGAGAATCCCCAGAGTTTGCTTGTTTGGACCCGACATTAGCGGAAATGGGGTCTTCGACCACACGGTATCAAGGACTGAAATCCCTTCTCACGCGGAATTTAGGTCATCGACCCGCGATTTGCCCACATTTCCTCACGATTTTCGGCTCGCGCCGTCGAATTGCCACATTTGCCGCTACTCCGCCAACATCGCGAGTGCCTGCTCGTGAATCCGCGAATCGCCGCAGGCGACGACGCGCCCGTCCGAGCCCATGCGAAGGGGCTCGCCCTCCCAGTCGGTCATGATCCCGCCGGCCGCAATGACCACCGGCGCAAGCGCCTGAAAATCGTGCGGCGAGAGACCCGATTCCAAGACCAGGTCGCCATAGCCGCTCGCCACCATGGAGTAGCCATAGCAATCGGTCCCGTACCTGAGCGTCTTGACCGCGGCGGTCACCCGTTCCCCCGCCCGATCGGCCCCCGTGAACTGATCGGGCGAGGTGGTGTAGAGCGTGGCCCGGGACAGCTCGGCGCAGGCGCGGGTCGCGACCCTCTCGCCGTTTCTCGTCGTCGCGCATCCGACACCGCCGAGCCAGCGCTCGTCCGTTGCCGGGTGGTCGATCACGCCCAGGATCGACGCGCCGCGATAACTCAACCCGATGAGCGTGCCGAAGAGCGGCAGGCCGCTGATGAACGCATGGGTGCCGTCGATGGGGTCGAGGGTCCAGACATAATCTGCGTCCGCCCGCTCCCGGCCAAGCTCCTCGCCGATGACGCCGTGCTCCGGGAACCGCGCGGCGATCAGCGCGCGCATGACCTCCTCGGCTTCCCGGTCGGCGGCGGTGACGAGGGTCCCGTCGGCCTTTTCGGCGATCTCCACCGGCGTACGGAAGTAACGCAGGGCGATCTGCCGACTGGCGTCGGCAAGACTGGCCGCGAATTCCACGAAGCTATCGTCCGAGGCGTCGCCCATCGCATGGCGGCTTTCGGTGAAGTTACTCGGTCGGCAGCGGCGGCGGGCTGTCCGAGTTCTCGCGCAGGTAGGCAATGAGGTTGGCCCGGTCCTCGACCTTGCGAATCCCGGCGAAGCTCATCTTCGTGCCCGGCGCGTATTCGCTCGGATTCGCCAGGAACTCGTTCAGGTCCTCATACGTCCACTCGCCGTCGGTCCCGGATAGAGCATCCGAGTAGCCGAACGTCTCGTCCGCCGCCTTGGTCTGTCCCACGACGTTCCAGAGGTTCGGACCGATGCGGTTCGCGCCGCCTTTCTCGACCGTGTGACACGCAATGCAGCGCTTGAACGCCGATTCGCCGTCGACAACGCTGGCCGAGGCGAGCAGGGGAGAAACGGGCTCCAGGCCCGCGTCCTCCGCCGTGACCGCGGCCTCTTCCTCGGCGCTCACCTCGACGCGAAAGGCGCTCTCCTCCAACTCCTCGACCTCATAGATTCGGACGCTGACCCGATAGGCGGCGGCGCCCACCAGTAACGCCACCAGAAGCGCACCGACGATCCGGTTGCCGAGCAGGGAGAGCACGGAGATGATTCCGTTCTGCACTGCGTTGAGAAAACCCAACATCCACCTTGCCCCCACCCACGCCGTCGCGGTGCCGGGACTTTAGCCATATCATCCTGGGCTGTCCATCGGCGGCGCCGGCGCCCGCGCGTCCAAATGCCGTTACACGAGGGTGCGTGTGGCGGTATATCCTGTGTGGTCGGCGGACCCGTGGTTCGACACCCGTCCGCGGCACGTCGCCGCAATTCGCGAGCACCGGCGCCCATGAGCCCGCCCCAGCATCCCATCGTCCTGATCCCGGCGCGGCTCAAATCCGTACGCCTTCCGGGCAAGCCCCTCGCCGACATCCACGGCGATCCGATGGTGGTGCATTGCTGGCG
>JBHICL010000115.1:0-8418 GCA_046759605.1 Alphaproteobacteria bacterium
AGCACCGGATAGCCGAGGGTGCCTTTATTGCGGCGACGAGGGCTCACGACCTAGCGACATTTGCCGCGCGAGCCGCATCGCGACAGCCGAACGGCGAGCAGTCCGATGAGGTATACGCCAAAGTCTACGCCAGGCTTGACGGCCCGGCGCTGGAGCAGCGCGAGACCGAGTGCGAGGCGGCGCATAACAAGGTGCTTGAGCGTCTTGTCGCCACGAAGCCGACGACCGTCCGCGAGGTGATGCTGAAAATGCGGTCCACTTGGGACGACGGCATAGCTGTGACGACGGTGTTCGACAGCGCCATCGCGGACCTGCAACGCGTCACAAAAATCCGCTTGGACGACCAGAGGCCCGGCGCGCTATAACACCGGCACCAATGGGATGAGTATGTTGATGTCACGGGGCGGCACTTCGCCAGGGGTCGCCCCTTTCTCTGTGCCTGGCAACTCATGTACACTGCGGCTGGTTAGTTGCGTTGGAAACGGGCGGCCCGGGCTAGGCGTGATGCGGTGCGGGCCGCCTTTGTATTCTGGCCGTTAGCCAGGCATCGACGTAGCTATCCGATAATCGAATCTGCGGCTGTCATGTCGCAAATTTGTCGCACGGAGCTGCCGTGGGGTTTGTAAGCCATTGAAAACGCTTGAAAGAGAATTGTAACAAGGATGCGACATGAAGCACGCGGCAAAACTCATAACGCCTTGAATTACAAGAATAAATTGCTGTCGCCGACGGCTTGCGCATCGGACGAAGGGTCCGATAATAGTAGTCGTAGGTGTCGGCAAAGCCGACGGATCGGTAAAGGCCGATGGCAGCTGGATTATCGACCTCTACCGGAAGGTAGACCGAAACCACGCCTTCATTCGCAGCCCAGCGCAGAAGCGCCCCTATGACCGACCGCCCGTATCCACGCCCGCGGAAAGCCGGCTTTGTATGCACCGCGTAAATCCCGGCCCAGGCATCCAGGCGGGCGGCCAGACCCACGCTCGCGACCTCGCCCATGTGGAGGGCGAGCGCAAAGGCGCGGGGCCGCGAGATGCGCCCCACGAGCCGCGTGCGCACGGCGGTCTCCGTCTCTGACCAGCCGGCCGCCCCCAACCATGCACGCGTGGGCGAGTCATACAGCCGGACGTCTCCGGCCGGAGACGCGCTCGTGTGCAGATCCGCGAGAGAGGCGGTCAACACGTGGCAATGGCCCTCCTGCCCATAGCCGCGAGCGGCGAGACGGTCGTCCAGCGCGGCCGGGAGAGACCCCGCCGTGACCTTGAAGCACGGAACGAGTCCGCGCGACCGGTACCGGGCCTCGGCCTCGGCCACCGCCCGGTCCAGGTCGGCCTCGTGGTCCCAACGGATCGGCACGACCGAGTTGGCGCGCCGCGTCACGCCGCGCGTGAACCCCAGGCGCCAGCCATGGAGCCACCGGACCGTCTCCGCCGGCCATAGCTCGGCGCCGATCTCCTCGAGAGCCCGGATCTCCTCGAGTCCGAAGACAGCGGCGTCGTCGGGAGCGGGAAACGACATCGATCAAGTGTCGGCCGTGACTTCCTGACGCTGCTTCCCCAGGCCCTCGACCCCCAGGCGAACCACGTTTCCCGGCCTCAGGTAGACCGGCGGCTTCTGGCCCAGACCGACGCCGGGGGGCGTCCCCGTGGAGATCAAGTCGCCCGGCTGGAGGCTCATGAAGCGGCTGATATAGCTGATCAGGTGGACGACGCCATAGACCATCGTGCGGGTGTTGCCGTCCTGATAGCGATGGCCGTCCACCTCGAGCCACAGATCCAGATTCTGAGGGTCGGGCACCTCGTCCGCGGTCACCAGCCAAGGTCCGATGGGGCCGAAGCCATCGGCGCTCTTGCCCTTGACCCATTGGCCGGCCCGCTCGAGCTGGAAGGCGCGTTCGGAAACGTCGTTGACGACGCAATATCCGGCCACGTGGTCGAGCGCATCCGCTTCCTCCACGTACTTGCCCGGCTTGCCGATAACCACCCCCAGCTCCACCTCCCAGTCGGTCTTCTCCGAGCCCCGTGGGATCACGATACCGTCGTTGGCGCCGGCAATGGCGGTGTTCGCCTTCATGAACAGCACCGGCTCCGGTGGGACCTCGACCCCGGATTCCGCCGCGTGGTCGGCATAGTTCAGGCCGATGCAGATGAACTTGCCGACGGAGCCCACGCAGGGGCCGATGCGCGGCGAACCATCCACCGCCGGCAGCGCGGCCGGATCCAGCGCGGCCAGCCTGGCCATGGATTCCGGCATGAGCGCCGGACCCGCCAGGTCTTCAATCTCGGACGAAAGGTCCCGGATCCCGCCATCGGCATCGACGAGGCCCGGCTTTTCGGCCCCGCGCGGGCCATAGCGCAGCAGCTTCATGTATTCCTCCCCCATTCAGTAGGTGGCGCGCCCGCCGCTCAGGTCGAACGTGGCGCCGGTGGTGAACGAGTTCTCCTCCGAAACGATCCAGGCCACCATCGCCGCCGCCTCCTCGACCTGCAGCAGGCGACCCCGCGGGATGCGCGACAGCATGTAGTCTATGTGCTCTTGCGATATTTGCTCCAGTATCCTGGTCCCTGCGGCTGCCGGGGTGATGCAGTTGACGGCGATGTCGTAGGCGGCCACCTCTTTGGCGAGGGATTTCGTAAGCGCGATGACGCCGGCCTTCGCCGCACTGTACGGCCCGGCGTTCGGGTTGCCCTCCTTGCCCGCGATCGACGAGACATTGACGATGCGTCCGTAGTTCTGCTCGATCATGCCCGGGATCACAGCCCGGCAGCACAAGAACACGCCGGTCAGGTCGATGTCGATCACCTCGTTCCAGTCCTCGACGCTGTACTCCCACAACTTCAGGGATGGCCCGGCGATGCCGGCGTTGTTGATGAGGATGTCGATGCCGCCGAGGGCCTCGAGGGTCGCCTGTACCGCCGCTTCGACACCCGCGAGGTCGGTTACGTCGACCCCGTGCGTGCGGACGGCGCCCAGTGACGAGAGCTCGCCTCGCGTCGCCGCCGCCAGTTCGGCGTCGCGGTCCCACAAGCTCACCGCCGCTCCCGACTTGAGCAGACGCTCGGCGATGGCGCGACCGATGCCCTGCGCGCCACCCGTCACGACGGCTCGCCGGCCGTTCAGGTCGATCTGGTTCATGACGCCTTCCCAAATGTCGCACGAAATACGACCGCGCCCGCGGTGCCCCACCACCACGGGCGCGAGAGTTTACAGAGGAGCCGCGTTGCTTGCGAGCGGCTTTGGCGGGCGCTAGGACGGCGCGCCCGCCGAAAATTCCTGGAAATTGCGCCGGGTCGAGCGCTGCTTCGGTCAACGCATCCCGGAGCGTTCGGGGAGGACCGTTTCGGGGCCGGCCGCCGGCTGAACCAGCCCGGTCTCCACGTCGGTCTGGAACAACAGGAGGGCGCGCTGGAGCGCGGTTTCGTCGTTCATGACCTCCACCGAACCATAGCCGACGAAAACCAGCACCGCGAAGACCAACAGGTATCCGAAGTACCGGGCGGGCACGCCGACCGAGGGGCTCTTCATGACGGTCGTGTCGATCCGGTGGAACGTGAGATAGCCGGTGGGGCGGATGGCATAATCGGACCCGTGACCGTTGATTTTTCTGAACATCAGGTGCCTCGTGCCTAACTGGCGGACCAGCATGGCGCTTCGCTGCGCCACATTACGGACTCTAGACGAACGAACGCTGTAGCGTGCGTGTCAAATTTGGTCGCCGCCGCGAAACCAAGCGTAGAATTCGCGGAAAATCTCGATTTCGACCTCGAGCCGGTTTGGCTTGCCTGGCGATCCCGGACGCATCCGGCGGTATACCCTTCGGCATATTCCTTCCACGCCGGCGCCTAGGTCTTTGGCTCCTGCGCATCGAGGTACCAAGTAAGTTAGCCTGTCGCCCATTGAGTGACCTTACCTCCCCAAAGGTCGCAGCTTCTGAGTCTCCCTTTAGGGCGATCCTCCCTAAACTGGCGGGCGGCGGCGTCGCCGCCCGCATTTTCTCTTGGCCGAAACCGGCCATTTCTTTTAAATTTTAATAATTCAGTAAAATTTTAGGAACGCCGTTAATAATTCTTAACAAATTAACCACGATTATTCTTCCATTTACCATTATTTTTTCTTGAATTAACTATTTGGTATATTGGACAATACCCCTCAAGGCGGGCACCCGAAAGGTTCCCACGAAAAAGACACACAGGAGTTCCAGAAGATCCCGTTTTTCGGTCAACCGTTTGAGCTGTATGGGGGCTGAGAATATGACAGAGGCAATTAGGACCTTGATCACCGTTCCAGCCGAACTGCGTAGAGCGGGCTTCAAGGCGTTACTCCAGGGTGAGATGTTCGATGTCGTTGGCGAAACCGCCAGTGTACGCGAGGCCGTGGAACGGATCGAGAGCGGTCTCGAGCCCAAGCTTCTGCTGGCGGAGTGCCCGGACAGCGAGTCGGAGGACTTCGGACTTCTCAAGATCATCAAGGCATCGGCACCGCAGATGCACATCGTCCTTCTGGTCGAGGGGTTGTCGGCGCACGCCGTTCAGGACCTGTGCGATGCCGGCATCGATGCGCTTCTCCAGTCGGATATCGCTCCCGAGGCCCTCGTGGGCTACGTCAACCTCGTCATGTTTGGCGAAAGGGTCATTCACCCGTCCATAGGGCTCGCGGCGCTCAGCCCGTCGGCCGACCTTGGCAGTGCTGTCGCCAAGCAGGGCCTGTCCAATCTGTCGGAGCGCGAGGCCACCGTCATACAGCACCTGGCGGCGGGGCTCTCGAACAAGGAGATTGCCCGGATCCTGGGCATCATGGACGGAACCGTGAAAATTCACGTCCGCAACGTACAGCGCAAGCTGAAGCTCAAGAACCGTACTCAGATCGCGGTCTGGGTGGTCGAGAACGGTCTGCAGCTGAACAAGGCCGCCTGAACCTCCTGGCGGCCTTGGCCCCGGCAGGAAGATAACTGGAGCGCGTCGAGCCCAGTTACTTCCTGCGCTTCGGGTTCGCACAAGCACAATCCCACCCCGACCCGACCATCCACGCTCCCATCGCAGCCGGGCGATGGACCCACGACGTCCATGGTTGCGATGTCCATGGAATGACTTGCGGCGAGGGACGCGCTGGTCTGTTATCGCTAATATAGACGTTCACGACCCTGCGTGCGGCAGACAGGCGGGGGACGAGGCATGAAATACCTGCTTGCGAGCGCTGGCCTGGCCGTGGCTCTCACGGCCCAGGCGGATGCCACTTACGTCCTCTACTACGGCGTTATCGGGGATTGGACCGTGCTCTGCGGCCGCGACGAGGTGACGAAGGCGACGAGCTGCGACCTCAGCGCACCGCCGCCGACCCTCGACGTCGGAATGAGCCGCAACGTCATCGTCGTGAGAGAACTGGCGCCGGAGAGCTTCGAGATCTCCATCGCTGTCCGGGACGTTGTCGACCCGGAACAACCGGCTTCGCTTTGGGTCGACAGCGCGCCACCCCACGAAGCCTCCATCCACCAGGGCTCGGCCCGCTGGCAGGGCGGCGAAGCGGCCTCGATCCTCACGGAGATGCAGGCGGGATCGAGCCTTTTCTACAGGGTCCACCTGGCGCCGGACGGCCGGCCGCGGGATATGGAGGTGCCGCTCTCCTCGTTTACCCGGGCGCTGACCACGTACCGCGACGTGGCGCGGACGCACAGGGTCGTCGAATAGTTGCGAGGCGGCGCCCGAGGGCGACCGATCCAGGGATCTCAAGGCAGGGACAAAGCCGGCTCCATACGGTACATTCGCGCCATGGCGGAACGATCGTTTGCCAAGGAGGTCGAGCTTCTGAAGCTCGGCCGTGGCGAGACATTCAGCGGCGAAGCCATTCTGGCCGTCACCAAGGCGCTGCTCCAGTCGGGGGTCAGCTACGTGGGCGGCTATCAGGGAGCGCCCGTCTCGCACCTGATGGACGTGCTGAGTGACGCGCGCGAGATTCTCGACGAGCTCGGCGTACATTTCGAGCCGGGCGCCAGCGAAGCCGCCGCCGCGGCCATGCTGGGCGCCTCCATCAACTATCCCATGCGCGGCGCCGTCACCTGGAAGTCGACGGTGGGCACCAACGTGGCGTCGGACGCCTTGTCGAACCTGGCCTCGGCCGGGGTCCGGGGCGGCACCCTCATCGTGCTCGGAGAGGACTACGGCGAGGGCGCGAGCATCATCCAGGAGCGCACCCACGCATTCGCCATGAAATCGCAGATGTGGCTACTCGATCCGAGGCCGAATCTGCCGACCATCGTCAAGCTGGTGGAGCAGGGCTTCGAGCTGTCGGAAGCCAGCCACACACCGGTCATGCTGGAGCTGCGCATCCGCGCCTGTCACGTGTTCGGAAGCTTCGAGTGCAAGGACAACAAGCCGCCGCGATACTCGCGCCGCAACGTGATCGAGAGCCCCGATTTCGACCACGGGCGCATCTGTCTGCCGCCGTCCACCTACGCCCAGGAACGCCACAAGGTGGAGGTGCGGATGCCCGCGGCGATCGATTTCGTGCGCAGCAGGGCTCTCAACGAGACCTTCGCCGGTGGCCTCGAGGGGATCGGCATCATCCTCCAGGGCGGCATGTACAACACCACTGTGCGGTCGTTGGCACAACTTCGCCTCGCGGACGCCTTCGGCGGGTCGCGCGTGCCGCTCCACGTTCTGAACGTCACCTATCCGCTCGTGCCCGGGGAAATCGCCGGGTTCTGCGCGGGCAAGCAGGCGGTGCTCGTGGTCGAGGAAGGCCAGCCGGCGTTCATCGAAGAGGCGGTCAACGCCATCCTCCGCAAAGCCGACGTGAACACCGACGTGCACGGCAAGGACGTGCTGCCCATGGCCGGCGAGTACACGGGCGAGGTCGTGCTCCGCGGCATCGGCAGATTCCTTGAAGCGAAGACCCCCGGCGGCGTCGACACCGACCATGTGACGACCGTGCTGGACGGTGTCCGCAAGGCCAAGTCGCGAGCGGCGAAGATCCTGGGCGAGCCGGTGCCGGCACGGCCGCCCGGCTTCTGCGTCGGCTGCCCCGAGCGCCCCGTCTTCAGCGCCATGAAGATCGCTCAAAAAGAGCTGGGCGAGATGCACATCGCCTCGGACATCGGCTGCCATACCTTCTCGACACTGCCACCGTTCAACATCGGCAACACGGTCATGGGATACGGGCTCGGACTCGCCAGCTCCACCGCCGTCGCGCCCGCCTTCGGCAAGCGGGTGGTCACCGTGATGGGGGACGGTGGGCTCTGGCACAACGGTCTGACGAGCGGCATCGCACCGGCCGTATTCAACGACGACGACGGCGTGCTGATCGTCATGGACAACGGCTACACCTCGGCAACCGGGGCGCAGCCGATCCCCTCCACGGGAGTCAACGCCCGCGGCCAGGCCAAGGACATGCGCATCGAGCCCGCCTTGCGCGGGCTCGGCGTCAGGTGGATCAAGACCGTCCGTACCTACGACGTCGGCAAAATGGTGCGAGTGTTCCGCGAGGCCATGACGGCCAAGGAGAAGGGCCTCAAGGTCATCATCGCCGCCGGCGAATGCATGCTTGCCGTGCAGCGCCGGCTGCGTCCCGACAACCAGCGCAGGATCGCGGCCGGCGAGCGTGTGGTTCGCACCAGGTTCGGCGTCGACGACGATGTCTGCACGGGGGACCATTCCTGCATCCGTCTCTCCGGATGTCCGTCGCTGACGATCAAGCCAAATCCCGACCCGTTGCGCGACGACCCCGTGGCTCACGTGAACGAGGGCTGTGTCGGCTGCGGTGTCTGCGGCGATGTGGCGCACGCCGCGATTCTTTGCCCATCGTTCTATCGCGCCGAGGTCGTGCACAATCCCCACGAGTTGGACCGTCTGAGAGAGCGGGTGCGCGGGCGCGTGATCGGTGCCCTGCAGGAGTGGGCGATGAGGCGCCTGGAGGCCGTGTGAACGAACAGGATGACCGCCCGACCACCATCCTGATCGGGGCGCTGGGGGGCGAAGGCGGTGGCGTGCTGACGAGCTGGATCACCGCCGCGGCCATGGCCGGCGACCTGCCGGTGCAGAGCACTTCGGTGCCGGGCGTGGCCCAACGCACCGGGGCGACGACTTACTACGTGGAGGTCTTTCCCAGGACCAACGCCGAGCTGGCGGGCCGGAGGCCGGTGTTCGCGCTGTTCCCGAATCCAGGACTGGTGGACGTCGTCGTGGCGTCGGAGCAGCTCGAAGCGGCCCGCGCCATGGAACGCGGCTTCGTTACGCCGGACAGGACGACCCTGATCGCCTCGCGCCACCGCGTCTACGCGATCGGCGAGAAAAGCGCCGCCGCGGACGGGCGGTTCCCCGGCAAGCGCATGCCGGAGGCGGCGGCGGAGCTGGCGGCCCGCTCGATCATCTTCGATGCCGAACGGATCGCGCGTGAAAGCCGCAGCTCGCTCAATGCGGTCCTCTA
>JBHICL010000116.1:0-8356 GCA_046759605.1 Alphaproteobacteria bacterium
TTATCTCCCTGGGGCTCGCGGCGGTCGACGGGCGGCTCCTGGCCTTCGCGCGGCGGCGCGGCCAGCGCATGAGCCGCGCGCACTAGCCTGGTCCGGAGGGGTCGCGCAGGCGGTCCAGTCGTAGCCGGTGCCGGGCGTCCGTGAGCCGGTAGACCCCGCCCATCACGGCCGCGACAGCGCCCATGGACGTACCGCCGGCGATAAGGAACATGATGAGGAGCTGATACTTGACGGCTTCCACCGGCGCCACGCCGGAGAGGATCTGACCCGTCATCATGCCCGGCAGCGCGACGAGCCCGGTGGCGGCCATGGCGTTCACGATCGGCATCATGGCGCTCCGGAGCGCGGCCCGGGTGACGGGCAGCATCGCCTCCCGGCGCGTGCTGCCGAGGGCCAGCTGCGCCTCCACCGCCGTCCGGTCGCGCGCCAGCCCCGTGGTAAGCGTGTGCAGCCCGAGGCTGATGCCGGTCATGGCGTTGCCGAGGATCATCCCCAGGATCGGCAGGCTGAATTGCGGGTGGTACCAGGGCTCGGGGCGCAGCTGGGTGGACAACGCGAAGATGGTCACCAGCGTCGCCGCCACCAACATGCATCCGGTCCCCAGCCCGTATGCCCAGGGACCGGTAAGCCGCCGCTCCTGGCGGGCCATGATCTCGCGTCCCGCGAACAGGACCATCGCCAGGGCCGCGAGGGACGTCCACAGGGGCGACACCAGCTTGAACAGCGTGGTCAGGACCAGCCCCACCAACAGGAGCTGCACGATCATCCGCGCCGCCGCGATGGCGATCTGACGTTCGATCCTGAGCTGCAGGGCGACCGACAGAGCGCCATTGACGATCACCAGGAGCCCGGCAAGCACCAGGTCGAGCAGGTCGAGGCGGATCAGCGTCATGGCGGCGCCTCTTTCGCGCGGCCGCCGTCGATGACGAGGCACCGCGTCGCAATTCGTCGCGCCTGACCGGCGTCGTGGGTGGCCCACAGGGCGCTCGTGCCCTCGGCTAGGCACTCCTTCACGATGCGCTCCACCGCGCCCGTGGCGTCGGGGTCGAGGCCCGAGCTGGGCTCATCGAGAAGCAGCACCCGTGGCCTGAGGACCAGCGCGCGCACGAGACCCAGGCGTTGCCGCTCGCCGGTGGAGAGCTGCGCGATGGGCCAATCGTGGCAGGTCCCCGGCAAGCCGAGCTCGGCAACCAGAGGCCCGGCCGTGGGCCAGTCCGGGAAGTGCTCACCTACCCTGTTCGCCCACCATCCGGGCTCGGTCTGGACGTAGGTGACGAGCCGCCGCCAGTGTGGCGCCGGGAAGTCCTCCCGCGACTTTCCGTCCAGCATGGCGCTTCCATGATTGGGATCGAGGTCCGCGAGCGCGCGCAGCAGCAGGGTCTTGCCCGATCCCGAGGGTCCGCGGAGCGCCAGGCACTCACCGTCGGCGAGGTCGAAGGAAACCGGGTCGAGGCCCGGCGGGGCCAGCTCAGATACAGAGAGCACGGCGGATCATACCCGTCGGGCACCCGTGTGGCCCGGACAGACCGAACGTCATTCGCCCGGATCCCGGGCCAACGCCTCGCGCCTGCTCTCCAGCTCGAGCCAGCGCGCCTCCAGCTTCGCGAGCGTGTCCCTAACCTCCTCGAGCCTGGCCGCCGCGGTCCGGTAGCCATCGGGATCGCGGCGGTAGTAATCGGGCTCGGCCAGCGCGGCCTCGAGCTTGCCCCTGGCCTCCTCGAGCCCGGCCAGGCGGTCCGGCAGGGCGTCCAGCTCCCGCGCCTCCAGATAGCCGAGCCTGGCGCTCGGTCCGGGTCTCCCCTTCGTATCGGCGCGGGAACCCGCCCGCTTCTTCGCCCGCCTCGGCGTGCCGTGTCGGGCACCACGCTGCGCGAGGTAGTCGCTATAGCCGCCGGCGTACTCCGTGATCTCCCCGTCACCCTCCAGCGCGATCGTGCTGGTGACCGTGCGGTCGAGGAAGTCGCGGTCGTGGCTTACGAGGAGCAGCGTGCCGTCGTAGTCGCCCAGCACCTCCTCGAGGAGATCCAGCGTGTCGGGATCGAGGTCGTTGGTCGGCTCGTCGAGGACCAGGAGGTTGCTCGGCCGCGCCAGGATCTTCGCCAGCAGCAACCGGTTGCGCTCGCCGCCCGAGAGCGTGCTTACCCGCCCCCGCGCCTGCCGTTCGTCGAACAGGAAGTCCCGCAGATAGGCGACCACGTGGCGCTGTCGCCCGCGCACCATAAGGGAGTCGCCACCGCCCGGGACCAGGGTCTTCCAGAGCGTGGCGTCGGGGTCCAGGCCCTCCCGCCCCTGGTCGAAATGCGCGCGGGTGAGGTTCGTGCCCAGCCGCACCCGGCCGCTGTCGGGCCGCGTCGCACCGATGAGCAGGCTCACGAGGGTCGTCTTGCCGGCGCCGTTCGGCCCGATGATGCCGATGCGGTCGCCGCGCATCACGCGGGTCGAGAAGTCACGCACGACCTCGCGGTCGCCGTACCGCTTGGCGATGTGCTCGGCCTCGATGACCAGCCGACCGCCGGCCGTGCCGGATTCGGCGAGGAGCGCAGCGGCGACGCGACCGTAGAGGAGGGTTCGTCGCCGCTTGCGGAGCCGGGCGAGCTTCCCGAGCCGACCCCGGTTGCGCCTTCGCCGCGCGGTGACGCCATGGACGAGCCAGTGCTGCTCGGCCCTGATGCGCTGCCCCAGCCGCCGCGCCTCGTTCTCCTCCTCGGCATGAATGCGCTCGCTCCAGCGTTCGAAGTCCCGGTGGCCACGGCGGTTGTGCAGCACGCGCCCGCGATGAAGCCAGAACATCTCCCGCGATACCGCGTTCAGGAAGGCGCGATCGTGACTGACCACCAGCACCGCGGCCGGGCTCGCCGCGAGGGTCTTCTCGAGCCACAGAATCGTCGGCAGGTCGAGGTGGTTGGTCGGCTCGTCGAGCAGCAGCACGTCCGGATCTCCAACGAGCGCCCGAGCGAGGTCCGCCCGGCGGACCTCACCCCCCGACAGGCTGTCCAGAGGACGACCACCGTCCAGCCGCAACCGCGCCAGCACCTCGCGCACCTCATGGGGCGCGGGCCGTCGGCCGTCCGGCGTCCGGGCTACGTGTCCGGCGACGGTTCCGCCGTCGCGCGGCGGCGCCGACTCCTGGGGCAGGTAGCCGATGGCGAGCCCGGGCTCGAGGTAGCGGTCGCCCGTGTCGAGCGCCAGCTCGCCGGTCAGCGCCTTCAACAGGCTCGACTTGCCGCTGCCGTTGCGACCCACGAGACAGGCGCGGGCGCGGGGTCCGAGCCCGAGGTCCACACCGGCGAACACGTGCCCACCCCCGAAACCCAGGGCGCCGTCGCGGATGGTGAGCACCGGCGGCGCCGTCGCCGCCGCCCGACTCATGCCCGGCCGCCCGCGCGCTCGCGCTCGACGCGCTCGTAGGCGTGGTTGATCGCCGCCAGCTTGCCGTTGGCGACGGCCACGAAATCCTCGGGCATGCCCTGAGCGATCAGCCGATCGGGATGGTTCTCCCGCACGAGCTTGCGGTAGGCGGCTCGGATCTCCTTGTCGCTGGCGGAATGGTCCACACCCAGGATCTCGTAGGGATCGGCGTGGTCGGGACCGATGTTGGCGGAACGGATGCGCCGGAAGTCGGCATCGGAGAAGCCGAAGATGCGGGCGACGTTCTCGATGTAGTGGATCTCGCGCTGGCTCACCTTGCCGTCGGCGCGGGCAATGTGGAACAGACAGTCGACCAGCTCCTCGAGCACCGCCGGGTTGTGCGCGAACATGCCGGCGACCTGCCGCGCATAGGATTCGTAGCCATGGGCGTGCTTGCGCGCCAGGTTGAAGACCCGGGCGACGTTGCGGGTCTCCTCCGGCGCGACGTGGAACACTTCGCGGAACGCCGCCACCTCGGCCTTGGTGACGACCCCGTCCGCCTTGGCGAGCTTGGCGCCCAGGGCGATGACCGCGACGGTGAAGGCGACCGCCTTCTCGGGCTCCCTGGTGCTTTCCTCATCGCCTTTGCGGGCGTCGTAGACGTGGCCGGCGACCGCGCCCAGCAGCCCGCCCAGGGGACCGCCGATGGCGAAGCCCGCCGCGCCACCTATGATCTTGCCCCAGATCGACATGCCGTAGGCCCTAGAAGCGTCCTCGTGACCCGGGACTCCTACGTCCGGGCGCTCGCGGGCGCAAGCCCTGCCGCCTTGACGGCGGCGGGCCATGGGGGCACGAGTAGCGCATGACGGATGGCGCGCGAGAAGGGGCGCGGAGATATCAGTTCTGGGTGGACCGGGGCGGCACGTTCACCGACGTGGTGGCCCGAGACCCCGAGGGGCGGCTGCGCTCCCACAAGCTGCTTTCGGAAAACCCCGGGCACTATCGCGACGCGGCCGTCCAGGGCATTCGCCGGCTGATGGGCGTCGCGCCGGGTGAGCCCATCCCGGCGGCCCGCATCGAGGCGGTGAAGATGGGGACCACGGTGGCCACCAACGCGCTCCTGGAGCGCGCGGGCGACCCCACCTTGTTGGCCATCACGAAGGGCTTCCGCGACGCGCTCCGCATCGCCTACCAGGCGCGCCCGCGGCTCTTCGACCGGCACGTGAGATTGCCGGCGCTGCTCTACGAGCGCGTGGTCGAGATCGACGAGCGGGTAGCTGCGGGCGGCGAGGTGCTGACGCCCATCGACCTCGCGGCGGCGCGAAAGCCCTTGGAGGAGGCCTGGCGCGAGGGCTTTCGCTCGATCGCCATCGTGTTCATGCACGCCTACCGGCATCCCGCGCACGAGGAGGCTCTTGCCGGCCTGGCGCGCGAGATCGGCTTTACCCAGGTATCCACCAGCCACGGCGCGAGCCCGCTCATCAAGCTGGTCGGGCGCGGCGACACCACGGTCGTGGACGCCTACCTCTCGCCGATCCTCAGCCGTTACGTGGCCGAGGTGGCGGAAGAGCTGGGCGGCGTCCGCCTCATGTTCATGCAGTCGAACGGCGGGCTCATCGACGCCGGAATGTTCCAGGGAAAGGACGCCATCCTGTCGGGGCCGGCCGGCGGCATCGTGGGCGCCGTGAAGACCAGCGCCGGCGCCGGGTTCGAGAAGATCATCACCTTCGACATGGGCGGCACGTCCACCGACGTGGCCCACTTCGACGGCGAGTACGAGCGCGCCTTCGAGACCGAGGTGGCGGGTGTGCGCATGCGTGCGCCCATGATGCGCATCCACACCGTGGCGGCGGGCGGCGGCTCCATGTGCGTCTTCGACGGCGCCCGCTACCGGGTGGGACCCCAGTCGGCGGGGGCCGATCCGGGCCCGGCGTGCTACCGCCGCGGCGGGCCGCTCACCGTCACGGACTGCAACGTCATGCTGGGGAAGCTGCAGCCGCGGTTCTTTCCCCGGGTCTTCGGCCCCGGCCAGGACCAGCCCCTGGACGCGGACGTGGTCGCGGCCCTGTTTGCCGCGCTCTCGGCCGAGATCAGGGCGGCCACCGGGGATGAGCGGTCCCCGGTGGAGGTGGCGGACGGCTTCCTCAGGATCGCCGTCGAGAACATGGCCAACGCGATCAAGAAGATCTCCGTGCAGCGCGGCCACGACGTGACCGAGTACACGCTCTGCACCTTCGGCGGCGCCGGCGGCCAGCACGCCTGCCTCGTCGCCGACGCGCTGGGGATGACGCGCGTGCTCATCCATCCCCTCGCGGGCGTCCTCTCCGCCTACGGCATGGGCCTCGCCGACATCCGGGTGCTACGGGAGCGCTCGGTGGAGGCGCGGCTCGCGCCGGACGCCCTCGCCGAGACGACGACGCTCCTCGACGCGCTCGCGGCCGACGGCGAAGCCGAGCTGCGCCGCCAGGGCGTGCCTCCCGACCGCATCGAGACGCACCGCCGGCTGCACCTCAAATACGAGGGCACCGACACCGCCCTCGAGGTGGATTTCGGCGCGCAGGCGGCCATGGCCGAGGCCTTTGCGGGCGCCCACCGCGACCGCTACGGCTTCACCATGCCCGAGAAGGCGCTGGTGATCGAGACCGCGGCCGTCGAGGCGGTGGGCATGGGGGAAGGCGTTGACGAGGCGGCGGCGGCGCCCCGGCGCGCGGGCGGCGCCCCCACGCCCCTCGCCGAGGTGCGAACCTACATGGCCGGCGCTTTCCACGAGGCGCGGGTCTTCGACCGCGACGCGCTGGCGCCCGGCGACCGCATCGACGGGCCCGCCATCATCCGCGAGGCGGTGGCGACGACGGTTGTGGAGCCCGGCTGGCGCGCCGCGCTCACGCCGCTGGGGCACCTGCTCATGGAGCGGGTCGAGCCGCTTCCTACGCGCGTCGCCATCGGCACGAGCTGCGATCCCGTGATGCTCGAGGTCTTCAACAACCTCTATATGTCCATCGCCGAGCAGATGGGCGTCACGCTCCAGAACACCGCCTACTCCGTCAACATCAAGGAGCGTCTGGACTTCTCCTGCGCCATCTTCGACCGCGACGGCAACCTGGTGGCGAACGCCCCGCATATGCCGGTGCACCTGGGCTCCATGAGCGAGAGCGTGCGCACCGTGATCCGCGACAACCGGGACCGCATGCGGCCGGGCGACGTCTATGTCCTGAACGCCCCCTACAACGGCGGCACCCACCTGCCGGACGTGACCGTGATCACCCCGGTCTTCGACGATGCCGGCCGGGAGATCCTGTTCTATGCCGGGAGCCGCGGGCACCACGCGGACATCGGTGGGGTGACCCCGGGCTCGATGCCGCCGGACAGCCGCCACGTCGATGAGGAGGGGGTCCTCATCGACAACTTCAAGCTGGTGGCCGACGGCCGGTTCCGCGAGACCGAGCTCAGGGAGCTTCTCGGCTCCGGCGCCCATCCGGCGCGCAACCCCGACCAGAACGTCGCCGACCTGCGGGCCCAGATCGCCGCCAACGAAAAAGGCGTCCACGAGCTTCGCCGCATGGTGGAGCATTTCGGACTCGAAACAGTGCGCGCCTATATGGGCCACGTCCAGGACAACGCCGAGGAGTCGGTGCGCCGGGTCATCGACGTGCTGAAGGACGGCGCCTTCGCCTATCCGCTCGACGACGGCAGCCAGGTGGCCGTGCGCATCGCCATAGACCTGCGGCACCGCCGCGCCGTCGTCGATTTCACCGGGACGAGCGCCCAGCAGCCCGACAACTTCAACGCGCCCACGGCCGTGGCCCGGGCCGCGGTGCTCTACGTCTTCCGCACCCTCGTGGACGACGACATCCCCATGAACGAGGGCTGTCTCAAGCCCATCGAGATCGTGGTGCCCGAGGGATCGATGCTGGCGCCGCGCTATCCGGCGGCGGTGGTGGCCGGCAACGTCGAGACCTCGCAGGTGATCACCGACACCCTGTTCGGCGCCTTGGGCGTCATGGCGGCGGCCCAGGGCACCATGAACAACGTCACCTTCGGCAACGACCGGCACCAGTACTACGAGACCGTGTGCGGCGGCACCGGCGCCGGCCCCGAGTTCGACGGCACCTCGGCGGTGCACAGCCACATGACCAATAGCCGCCTGACCGACCCCGAGGTTCTGGAGTGGCGTTTTCCAGTGCTGCTGGAGAGCTTCGAGCTGCGCCGCGGCAGCGGCGGCTCCGGCCGCCACCGGGGCGGCGACGGGGTGCGCCGGCGCATCCGCTTTCTCGAGGAGATGGAGGTCGTGGTGCTTGCGAACCACCGGATCGTTCCGCCCTATGGCCTGTGCGGCGGCGCGCCCGGGGCGGTGGGGCGCAACTGGATCGAGCGCGTCGGCGGCGCGGTGGTGGAGATGGGCGGCCGCGGCAAGGCGCGGGTGGGCCCGGGCGACGTCTTCGTCATCGAGACTCCCGGCGGCGGGGGGTTCGGCGCGCCGGATTGAGGTCATCCGACGGCCGGCACCCGAGGCCAACGCGGGCGTTCGGCATCCACCGAGAAGATTGCGAAACCGGAATGATTGGCGCGATCAAATATTCCTGGTGAGATGTTCATCTTGTGTTCTCATGCGGACAACGTTACGGACACGCAATAGTAGGCAAATACAAATATATACCACTCAAGAGGGTTGACAAACCGTTCGATGTTCTCTATATGTCTGCGCCCCTCGACAAGTCTTTCCTAGGAGCACCTTCTCGATGAAATTCGACCTGAAACACGCCGTCGGCGCGAATGTGGATATGCACGTGGACGACATCGTCACCACCAAGACGGCCCTCAACCGCCTCGGCTACTACAAGCTGCCGGAGTGGGGCATCAAGCCCTGGACCGACAACGAGATGTTCACCGCCATCGGCGACTTCCAGCGCGACCACGGCCTGCGCGTGGACGAGTACATGGACAAGGACGGCCGGACCGCGCGCCGGATCGAGCGCGCCCTCGGGGAGCGCGAGGCCGAGGAGCGCCG
>JBHICL010000117.1:0-8352 GCA_046759605.1 Alphaproteobacteria bacterium
CCGGCCTCGATCTTGGACAGGTCGAGCACGTCGTTGATCAGGTGGAGAAGATGCTTGCCGGCCCTGGATATGCGCCCCAGCGGCTCGATGAAGTCGTCCTGCCCCAGATCCTCGGCATCCTCGAGCAGCATCTCGGTGATGCCGATCACCGCGTTGAGCGGCGTACGCAGCTCGTGGCTCATGTTGGCGAGGAACTGGCTCTTCGTCTGTGTCGCCGCCTCGGCCTGGTCACGTGCTATCTTCAGTTTCCCGACGAGGTCGGCCAGTTCCTGCTCTCGCTGCTTGAGCTCGGTTATGTCCGAATAGACGGCGACGGTACCGCCGTCTTCCGTTCTCCGCTCGGTGATCTGGATCCAGCGACCGTCGGTGCGCGGCTGCAGATGACCTTTGCCGGGATTGCGATGCTGCGCCAGTCGATCCTTTACCCAGGCATCGACCCGCCCCTCCGCGTCCTTGATCAAGCCGCGGTTGGCCACGTTGCGGATGACCTCTTCGAATGGCGTGCCAGGCTTCATTACGTCGCGCATTTCGGGGTACAGAAGCTCGTGGTACCTGCTGTTGCACAGCACGAGGCGATCGTCCGTGTCGTATAAGGAAAAGCCCTCCGAAATGCTCTCGATCGCATCCGCGAGCCGGCGGCGCGCGACGCGGAGCGCCTCCTCCGCGCGCGTCCGCTCGTCGATCTCCTGCTTCAGGTGCTCGTTCGCCAGCTGCAGGTTCGTCGTCTGCTGCCAGCGATCGATGGCCAACGCCAAATGGACCGAGAATTCACGCGCGACCTTGATATCGTCCCGGCTGAAGGCATTGCTTTTTCGAGTACCGAACGTGATGCACCCCAGCGTGTTGTTGTACGCCCGCAAGGGAACGGAGAGTATCGTTGACAGCTCGCCGCCTTCCATCTCCTCATCCGCGACCGGAGACGTGTCGTCCTTCGAGATCCCGTCGGTAATCAGGCGCATCTGATTGCTGCTGATCACGTCACCGGAAATGCCCACGCTCAGGGGGATCTTCTCCTCCTTGACTTTCGCCACTTTGCGCCGCGTCTCCAACAATGTCTGGAGCCGGTAGCTCTCGCCGTCGTCGTTGCGCAATGCCAGTGTGCAGCGCTCGAAATCGAGAACCCATTTGAGCTTGTTGACGGCGTCGGCCAGCAGACGCTGGAGGTCAGACGTCTGCGCGATCAGCAGCACAACCTCGGACAGCAACGCATAGCGTGCCGCCTGTGCCTGCCAGGGAGTTTCCTCATCCGCAAGATTTTCAGTCATAGCGGTTCAGATCTCGTATGGCCTGCCAAGATTACAAACCGAAAGCGCATTGTATAGACTTCGACCAGATATCAAAGGCTTAGCGTTCGCGGCGCCCTCACCCCAATTTACGCCAATGGGGCGGATGCAAGGCCCGGGTCAGCCTCCTTCGGCGAAGCCTGGATAGCAGGTCATCCCGCCATCCACGTACAGGGTTACGCCATTAACATAATCGGAAGCGTCCGAGGCCAGCCACACCGCGGCTTGGGCGATGTCTTCCGGCTCACCGATGCGCTTGTACGGCACCAGCTTCATCAACTCGGAATAGGCTTCCGGAGTTTCCCAAGCCGATATGTTGATGGGGGTCCGGATCGCTCCCGGGCCTATGCTGTTGGCTCGAATGCGATAAGGCGCGACCTCTTGCGCGATACTTTTCATCATCAACATCACACCACCTTTCGAGGCGGCGTAGTTCACATGCTGAGCCCACGGGATCACCTCATGCACCGAGCTGATGCAGATTATCTTTCCGGCGGCGCACGACACCGATCCGACCACTCCTCGGCGCTTGAACTCGCGGACCGCTTCTCGGGCACACAGAAACTGGCCGGTGAGATTGACGCCGATCACCCTGTTCCATTGATCGAGGGTCATCTCTTCAAATCGCGCATCCCGCTGGAGTCCGGCGTTATTGACCAGGATGTCGATCGTGCCAAACCGCTCGAGCATTCTTCGGAACATGGCCTGGACCTGTTCCTCGTCCGAGACATCGGCCTCGATTGCCATGGCGTCGCTTCCGGCGCTCTTGATCTCGTCCACAACGTCCGTGGCCTGCTCCTCGCCCACCACATAGTTGACAGCCACGTCAGCACCGGCCCGGCCGAGCCCGACCGCGACGGCGCGACCGATCCCCGAGTTCGCTCCGGTCACGAGGGCCTTCTGTCCCGCCAGGACCTTGGCAATACCCGTCGTCGGCATGACCACCGGCGGCAGTTCCTCGTCTAACGGCACTGTGCTCATCGTATGACCTCCGATGTTGGCTTACGCGGGTACGTCAATCGGGAGGATGGCGCGCCTCAGTCGCCCAGCGCCCGGTCGAGATAGTGGGCCGCGCTGATGAGCCCGAGATGCGTAAACGCCTGGGGGAAGTTGCCGAGGTGCTCGCCGTGGGGACCCAGCTCCTCGGCGTAAAGGCCCACGTGGTTCGCGTAGCCGAGCATCTTCTCGAAGTTGAACCGCGCTTTTTGCAGGTCTCCGGCGCGCGCCAGGCACTCCACGTACCAGAACGAGCACATATTGAACGTGCCTTCGTCTCCGGCGAGACCATCCGGGGCCGCCTCGCCCGTGCGGTAACGGAACACGAGCGCGTCGTCCACCAGTTCCTCCTCCACCGCTTTCAGGGTCGAGAGCCAACGCGGGTCGGTGGGACTGATGAACTTCACGAGCGGCATCAACAGGCACGACGCGTCCAGGGTGCGGGAGCCCTTGTGCTGGATGAATGCGCCGCGTTGCGGGTCCCAGAAGGCGTCGAAGATCTCGCGGTAGATCTCGTCCCGAACCTGGCACCATCTGTCTAGCGGCGCGGGCAGCGACCGTTTCCGCGCGAGGCGCACGCCCCGGTCCAGCGCGACCCAGCACATGAGGCGCGAGTAGAGGAACTCCTGCCGTCCGCCCCGCACCTCCCAGATGCCCTCGTCCTTGCGGCGCCAGTTCTCGCAGACCCAATCGACAGAGCGGGTGAGTATGTCCCAGTCGTCGTGGGAGATCGGCTCGCCGTACTTATTGTAGATGTAAACCGTATCCATGAGCTCGCCGTAGATGTCGAGCTGGAGCTGGTCGTAGGCACCGTTGCCGACCCGAACGGGCGACGAGCCCCGGTAGCCCTCGAAGTGAGGCAGCGCCTCCTCGCTGAGATCGTGACGGCCATCGATCCCGTACATGATCTGGAGCGTTCCGTGGGGACCACACTCGAGGCAGCGACCTCCGATCCAGTCCACGAACGCCGCCGCTTCGTCCATGAAGCCGAGCCGCGTCAGCGCATAGAGGGTGAACGACGCATCCCGTATCCAGATGTAACGGTAGTCCCAATTGCGCTCGCCCCCGATCTCCTCCGGAAGACCGAAGGTCGGCGCGGCGACCAGGGAGCCGTGCTCCGCGGAGATCAAAAGCTTGAGCGTCAAGGCGGAGCGGTCGATGGTCTCGCGCCAGCGTCCGCGGTAAGAGGATCGGGCGAGCCAGCGCCGCCAGAAGTTCGAGGTTTCCTTGAACGCGTCGGCGGCGTAGTGGGGTTCCGCCGCCGGCGACGGCACGCCGGGCTCCGCGCCTTCCAGCACGAACAGCGCCGTCTCCCCCACGCCCAGGGTGAAGTCGGCGGACGCCGCGCCGTTCTCTATCCGCAGCGGCACGCTGCTCCGCAGCCTCAGCACCGTGCCGTCGGGGCCCCGGGAACGAAACAGAGCCGTGCCGTCTTTCTCCTCGGTCGTATGGCTGGCGCGACCGTAGTCGAAGCGGGGCTCGCACAGCATGCGATACCGGACCTCGCCGCGCACGGTCTTGGCGCGGCGCACCAGCCGGCTCGTGCCGTCGCCCTCGCCCAAGGGCATGAAATCCGAGACCTCGGCAACACCGTCAGCGGAGAGAAATCGGGTGAACAGGACGTTCGTCTCGGGCAGATAGAGCTGCCGGTGGACCGCCCGGTCGAAGACCGGGCTTATTCGAAAACGGCCACCCTCCCGGTCGTCGAGCATGGCCGCGAACACGGATGGAGAATCGAAATACGGGTAGCACATGAAGTCGATGGAACCGTCCATGCCCACGAGCGCGACCGTGCGCATGTCGCCGATGATCCCGTAGTCCTCGATGGGTCGATAACTCACGCGCGTCCTCCGGATGAAATACGCTGCCGACGGCCATTGTAGCAGATGGGAACCGGCGTCAGCCGGAAAGCGTCACGACGCGGTGGTCCGGGCGGACGAAGATGGCGGTTAGGCACCCGACGCGGCGAAGGCACGCGCGGGTGCGATCCGGGGACGTGACAGCGAGGGCGGTGGAGAGGGCGTCGGCCGTCGTCGCACGGGCTGCGATGACGGAAACGCTCATGTAGTGGTTCGCGCTCGTGCCGGTTCCGGGGTCGAACAGGTGGTGGTGGCGTCCATCGCGGTCGAAAGGCGTGCCGTACCCGCCGGACGTGGCCACGGCCTTGCTCTCCACGTCCACGACGCGCGCCGGGCGCTCGGGTGCAAGCGGGTCCGGCACGGCGATCCGCCACGGACGGCCCTCGGGCCGTGGACCGATGGCGCGGGTCTCGCCCAGATGAACGAGCGCGCTGTCCAGGCCGCCGTCGCGCAGCAGATCGGCGACGCGGTCGGTGATGTAGCCCTGGGCCACGCCGTTCAGCGTCACCGACATGCCCCGGTGGGCGAACACGATCTCGCCCGCTTCCACGTTTACCGCACGGTAGTCGACGAGAGCGCGCGCCCCTGCAAGCTGCCGCTCTGACGGACCCCGGGGATCCGCGTCCGACCTTGCGAAATGCTGTGCATAGAGCCGCCACAACGGCTGCACGGTGGCATCGAACGCCCCGTCCGTCGCGACGCTGAACGCCCTGCATTCCGATAGCAGCCGAACCAGATCGAGGGGTGGGCTCTTCAGCCGGCCAGCCCGGTTCAGCCGCACCAGCGCCGAGTCCTCGCGGTACAGGCTGAAGACCCGCTCGAGGCGCCCGATCTCGGCCACACACGCGTCGAGCAGGCGTCGCGCCGCGGTCGCATCCGGATGGTGGAGGGCGATGGAGGCATCCGCCCCCAAAGCGCGGCCACGCCAGCGGTGCAAGGTTGCCCTGGGCGCGATACCGGCGGCGACAGCCGCGGCCAGGCCCGCGGTGGCGGCGGCGATCGACAGGACTCGCCGGCGGCTGATGCGCGCGGCCAGGACCCTAGCTCCCCGCTGGGTGCGTCCGTCCCGTGTCCGCCGCACCCAGCTCGAAGATTTCCTCCGGCGGGACGTCGGCCAGGCGCATGACATGGCCGCCGTGGCGCGCGGCGAACTCGTCGGCCGCCGCCTCCTCGGAGAATGGCACGACCTCGGGCAGCCCCATGCCGCCCGTCCGGTCGCTGCCCACGACATACCAGGCTTCGGTCGCGGCCACCCACGTCCCGGGTTCGGGCGTCTCCCAATTCGTGGCGCGCGCCATGTCGTTCACGTAAATGGCGATCGCATCCGCCTCCCGCTCCGGAAGCATGAGATAAGCGATGGTGTCGCGCACCGACGGGAACCAGAGCGGCTCGTCCTCGTCGGCCAGGAAGATCTGTCCCTTGGGACCGGGATGCTCTCCCAGGTACATGCCGCAGAAGTTGCCCACGGTGTCCGCCGTCGGCTCCCGTGGGGACGGCAGCGCGGCAACATCCTGCTCGTCGCAACCGACGAGGACCAGCGCCAACGCACCACCGAGGAACGAGAGCAAAGACAGCCTTGGTGTCATAGTTCCCTCCGTCCAAACCGGGCCGCGGCGATCGCCAGGGGAACGGCCAACCAGGCCAGCAAGGCTCCGACCAGGGCAGCTCCGCCCAACCCGGCCTTCACGCTGAGCCCGGCCATGCCCGAGAGGTAGCGAACCTCCTCGAATCCCGTGAGGTTCAAGAGCCGGTAGACGTCCGCCGGGTTGAGAAGAAGCAGAGTGTTCAAGGCCCAGGCCGGGATGTCGGCCGTGACCAGGACACCCAGCAACGCCGTGTCGTACAGCACGACGAAGACAAGCCACACCGCGACCGCAAGGCCGGCGGCCGTCCCCCTCTCCCGCACGGAAACGCTGATCAGGTATCCAAAGCCCACGAAGACGGCGCCCAGCGCGATGGACGACGCCAGCAGCACCAGAAAGGCGAGCCGGCCGGCGCCGCCGCCGTCCGCCGACATCGCCTCGACCGCAAGGCCGGCGACGCCATAGCCGAGCACGGTGGCGAAGGTGATGATCGCCATCTGCCCCAGGAACTTGCCCGTCAAAAGCTGCCAGCGCGCGACCGGGTAGCTCAGCAGCAGGAGGATCGTCCCGCGTTCGGTCTCTCCAACGATCGCGTCGTGCGAAAGCAGGAGCGCAATGAGCGGCACGAGAAAGATGCTGAGGCTGGCGAGGCTCACCACCGCGACCGCGAGCGGGCTGGTCTTGACGTTCCCCGCGGGGGCGCTGCCCATGAGCACCAGGGACAACGCGAGCACCGCCATCAGCACCGTCGCGGCAACGACCCATCGGTCGCGCAAGCCGTCCCGGATCTCCTGTCCCGCTATGGTGAGAACCGGACTCATCGGCCACCCCCGTTGGTCAGGAAATGTGCGTACACCTGCTCGAGCGTGGGCGGCATGATGTCCACGTCGGTCACGTCCGCGCCGAGGGTCGAGATCTCGCGCAGCACGCTCATCTTCGCGTCGGCGCGACAGATCAGCTCGACCGCCCTCTCGTTGACGTACTGCACGCGCACGCCGTCGCCGATCCGGCGAGCGACGCCGGATGCCTTGCCCTCGGGGACGACCACGCGGATGCAGGTCCTGAGGCCGGCCGCGCGGCTCAGTCCCGGGAGCGTGTCACAGGCCACCAGCCGGCCGTTGCCGACGATCGCCACACGGTCGGTTCGCGCCTCGAGCTCGGTCAGCGCATGCGAGGACAGCACCACCGTCGTGCCCCCGGCCTTGAGCTCCCGCACGATGTCGTAGAACCCAAGCCGCAGCGCGGGATCCAGGCCGGAGGTCGGCTCGTCCAGCAGGAGCACCTCCGGCGCGCCGATCAGCGCCTGCGCGAGCCCCAGACGCTGCTTCATGCCCTTGGAGTAGGTCGCGATACGGCGGCCCGCCGCCTCCGCCAAACCAACACGGTCGAGGAGCCGGATGCTCTCGGCCGATCCTTCCTCCTTGAGGCGGGCGAGGAACCGCATCACCTGGCGACCCGTCATGGCCTGCTGGAACGACACATTCTCCGGCAAAAAGCCGATCCGACGCCGCACCGGCGCGGCGGTCGCGCGGCCCGGGTTCTCACCCAGAACACGGACCGACCCGCCGTCGGCACGGGTCAGGCCGAGCATCAGCTTCATGAGCGTGGTCTTGCCGGCGCCGTTGTGCCCCACGAGCGCGAGACACTCGCCAGCGGCGACCGTGAGGTCGAAATCCTCGACCGCCGGCCGCCCGTCGTAGAGCTTGCTGACGCCCGACAGCTCGATGGTCGCCGCTGTCATCGGCCCGCCTCCTCAGCCAGCAGCATGGGCCGCGGGACCCGCATCAGCGGCGCGCTGTCCACCACGCCCCCGGGATGAAGAGCCGGGAACACCGACTGGGCCCAGCGCAGCACCTGGATGACCGGGCTGTTCACCAGCAGCTTCGCGGCCGGATAGCGCCACAGCACCTGGTCCACCATGTCGTTCGGCCGGTAGATGCCGTCGGCCACCCCATCGCGGTCGAGGTCGAAGGCCGGATTGTCGCTCCAGTAGTTGCCCCGGCCCCCCCGGGACCAGTCGAGCCAGCGGGTGCCGACGTACTTCACCTGGGTCCGGTTGCCGACGAAGGCGTTGCCGGAGATGGCGTTGCGCTCGGACCCCGCGGTGAAATGCACGCCGATCTCGCAGCCCTCGAACCAGTTGCCGCTGAAATCGTTCTTGTTCGAGTTATAGATGAAGACGCATTTCTCGCCGCCGCGGCGGACCACGTTGTCTTCGATCGTGGAGCTGTTGGCATAGTTGAGCAGGATGCCGTGATCGCGATCGCCCTCGGAGAGATTGCCGCGCACGACGAGCTTCTCGGAGTACATGAGCGCGAAGCCGGCATGGTTTCCGCGCGAGACGTTGGCGCTCACCTCGCTGTCGTTGGTGTACATGTAGTGGATACCGAACCTGAGGTCGCGGAACCGGTTGCCACGGAACACGTTGCCGCGGCTGGTGGTCACGAAGATGCCGTCGCGCCCGTGGCGTATGTCGTTGCCGACGACGCGCGAGCCCGGGGCATTCCACAGGTGCACGCCATTGCCGCGCTCGCTCATCCGCAGGTCGCTGCGGCCGACGATGGCGTTGCCGCGCGCCTCGGCGTTCTCCGGACCCGAGAAATAGATCCCGATCAGGTTGCCCTCGAGCCG
>JBHICL010000118.1:0-8294 GCA_046759605.1 Alphaproteobacteria bacterium
TCACGCCGCGAAAATCAATAGGATCAACCCCTTGGGCTTTCTTCACGGGGAACTCAGGAAGATCGCGGACCGTGCGTGTGAAACACTAAGCCCAACAACGAGCCGGGGCCGGAGCTAGACGATCGCCATGGCGCCGACGAAGACCGCCCAGACCAGCAATCCGGAAACAAAGCGGGCGCACATATTTTCCAGACGAGGTTCCATACCCCAAGACCTTTTCTACCAGGTGCCATATATATAGGGGCCCGGAACAGATCTTGCAGTGACGGCCGTCACACCTCCCGCGTTGCGAACGTGAACACGAAAACGGTGGGCTCAGGAGCTCCACCAGATGTCCGTTGACCTGAAGGACCTTGCCGCATGCCTCGCCCGGACGCTGTTCTCCACCACGGGCCGGTACGCCATATCGACGATCAGGATGTGATGCCTGAGCCAGTCCTTCAGAAAGCCGAGAAGCTCGTCGTTGACGATGATGGCCCGGGCGTCGGGTTCCTTCTCGAGCCGCTCGGCGATGCCCCTGATCCGCTGGACGAACTCCCGGTGCTCCACCCTGTGCTGGGGCAGCTCCGCATAGCCACAGGCGGCCATCACCCTCTCCTCGCGCGCGAAATGGAACTGCGCATAGCGCGCCAAGACGACCAGGGCCTGACGCACAACGATGCTTTTGGCCCGTTCTCCGACGTTGGCATCGAGCTGGTTGATCACCTCGATGAGAATCTTATGGTCACCGTCCAGCTCCGCCAGGCCGACGCTCATTCGCTCGTCCCACTCCATGAACGCCATGGCCGATCTCCGAACAGGTGATCGCGTCTCCGAGACCTGTTTACATTCGCCGCGCCTCGCTTTTCCTTGACATAAGTCAGTTACCGACTTGCCCGGTGAGCGGAACGGGACGAGACCCTTGATTTTGATCAAGGCGCGTTGGAGACGGCGGGTGCTACTCGTTGCACCTGCTACGCGAATTCACAGCGATGCTAGCGGAGAGGAGGTAGAGAATATGGCCACACGCGCTCGAAAAGGAAGCACCGGGTCGAGCAAGCCACCGGGCAAAGCCGAGGATACGGGAAGCCGGGTCGCGGTCTCCCGCCCCAGGGAGGCCCATCATCCGCTCTTGACGCTGCGTCAGGAGATCGATCGCCTGTTCGACGACCTCTGGTCGGATTTCCCGTTGTTCCCGAACCTCCGGCTAGGGTTCGACATGGAGCCGTTCGGGCGATTCCGAACCGCCCTGGGGGCCGTCACGCCGGCCGTGGACCTGGTCGAGAAGGGGAAGGAGTATCGGGTTTCGATCGAGCTTCCGGGGATGGACAAGAACGACATCGACGTCACGGTCACGGACGATTCCATTACGATCAAGGGCGAAAAGAAGGACGAGCGTGAAGAGAAAGAAGAGGACTATTTCCTGTCCGAACGCCGCTACGGGTCGTTCACCCGTTCGTTCCGGCTACCCGTCGGCACCGACCCCGGGAAGATCGACGCGAGCTTCGAAAAGGGCGTTCTCATGATAAAGGTCCCCAAAACCGGGGAAGCGATCAAGAAACAACGCAAGGTAGCCATAAAGGGAAAGTAGGCGGGGCGCGGTCGATAAGAGTCGGCCGCTCTCGCACATTCTAACCGCAGAGACCGCGGTCGCCCCGCGCGGTCCTAGGAGGCGCGCAACCACCGGCTCCCGCGCATGGCCGTGCGGATCGGAACGAGGCCGGCAGCGCGCAACCGCGCTTTGTGGTTATTGCTAAGCCCAAAGAACAGCTACCCCTCGGTCGTTTCGGCGGCGATCCTGGATTCTCCGGGAAAACAAGACTTGCGACGGGGTTCGGGTCGATCGCACCCCGGGCATCAAGGGGAGGACAACCGTGACCCGCGCGGCATTACGACCGTTCTTGCCAGACCTTCGACGCGCTGGACGGCGGGTGATCCAGCTCGCTGGCTTCGCCCTCATTGGCTCGAGTCTCTTTGCCAATGCCCAGGCGCAAGAAAGGTTGACCACGGGAAGTTTCGAGTTCCTTGTCGAACGCGCCAAGGCCACCTGCATCCTCAACGCGGCCCAGGAATGCGTCGGCCTGTTGTGGGCTTACGCGGACACCAGTGGCGATGGCCTCATCTCGGTCGAGGAATCCGAGAATTTCCTCAACGTCATGAAGCGTTGGAACAGCACAAATACGGAAAAGCTGCGGACACGAGCGACAATCTCGATGGGTCTGGCTACGGCGAAAGTCATAAGCGTTGACTATGTGATCGAGCGGTATGACGTCGACGGCGACAAGATGCTTTCGCCCGAGGAAGCCTTGGCCGACCTGAGGTTCGACCAGAGGCCGCTGGGCGATTTGCTGGTCGATAAAGATGCGGTCGATCGCGACGGCTTGTCAGAGCGGTTCGGGCTGGCCGGCCCGGTGGTCTATAGGCTGCTTCGGTTTACGGGAACCCAGCTCCGCGCCACCGGCGCGGACTAGACTGGGGTCCAGACGGGCCGCGTGCGGCCTAGCGCGGATCCGGGAAGACGCGGCGCAGAAAATCCACCTCGGCCCGCGCCGCGTCATGCTCGAAAAGATCGTTATGACCGGCGGCGGGAAGAAAGACCGCCTCCTTCGGTTCCGCCGCGGCCGCAAAGAGACGCCGGCCATGGGACACCGGAACGACGCGGTCCCTCTCGCCATGCACGATCAGCAGCGGCGCGTCGATCCGATCGATGAGCGATAGAGTCTCGAAGCGGTCCTTGATGAACAGCTTCACTGGCAGGAATGGATAGGCTCTTTGACCCACCTCGGCGGCCGAGGTCATCGGCGCCTCGAGGATCACCGCGCCGACCCGGCGTTCGCTCGCCATACGGACCGCGACGCCGGTCCCGAGTGATTCGCCGAGCAGGACCGTGCGGTCCTCCCGTATGCCCCGGCTCGCCATAAAGTCGAGCGCCGCGTACCCGTCTTCGTAGAGACCCTGCTCGGTGGGCGCGCCGGGATTGCCGCCGTAACCGCGATAGCTCACCAGCGTGACCCCGTAGCCTTCGTCCAGAAACGGACGCACCTTGCCAACCCGATCGGCGATATTGCCCGCGTTGCCGTGGAAATAGACGATGGTCGGGAGCGCCTGCATCGCCGGCGGGGCATACCATGCCACCAGTTCCAGACCGTCCGCCGTTCTGAGGGTCACCGGACTCATCTCCGGCGCGCCAGCCGCCGCGGGTGTGGGCAAGTCGGACGATGGGAAGTACATGAGCGAACGCTGAACCGCGTAGCAGCCGCCAACGAGGGCGGCATAAGCGACAACCGATATGCCGATGAGCTGAGCGGACCAATGCATGTCGTCTCCGACCCCTTTGTTGCAGACCACGGCGCCATTGAAAAGACCGCCGCGCAAGCACAGCGGTTTGGCGGACCGCCCCATCCCAACATGTTCGGCTCCATCGCCCGAGGCCTTGACTCAAAAAAGACTCACCGCGGAACCCCCAACCCTCGATACCGTTCGCACGTCCGAAAAGTGACACGGCACCGGACCTCACCGTTCATGAAGGGGGGCGGCGATGAGTATCTGGTTCGACGGACACGTTTCACGCGTTGAGTGGAAGAATTTCAAGCGCCTGGCGTCGCGATCGCGGCGCGCCGACGCTTCGGATCTGACCTCGACGAGCCAGCTCGGCGGTATCCTGCGCGAGGCTCGGGAGACGCGGGGCTACGATCTCGGCGACATCGCCGTGCTGATGGGCATTCGCGTCGCCAACCTGCAAGCGATCGAAGACGGACGCTTCACCGACCTGCCTGGAACGAGCTATGCGGCCGTCATAGTGCGCGCCTACGCCAACTTCCTCGGCCTCGAGGGCGACACCCTCGCGAGGTGGTTCCGCGGCGAGCTGGAAGCAGCCCCGATGCCGGGGAATGCGGCGCCGGAGAAAGCGCACCGGCGATCCGCGGCCGGCAACGTGGTCGCGATCCCGCTGCTGATGGTGGCGTCGACACTGGCGGGCTGGTCATACGGCCAAAGCGGCGACGCCATCGAGCGGGGGATCCTGGACTTCCTGGCGGGACCGGCCATCGCCGGCGCCGTCGCACCATCCGCGGAGACGCAGCCGGCCACGCTTTCGCTGGCGGCGCTTGCGAAAGCGCCGGACTGCGGCGACCGGGCGCACGAATCCGTCGCCTCGACGTTCCACAGGAGACCGACCGATGACGTCCCGCGAGTGGCGGATGCCGGGAAACTCGCCAGATTGTACGGCGGACCCGCGGCTCTCGCACCGGCGGCGCGAGCGGTGAAAGCTCCGCCCGAGCCAAAGCTCGCGCGCGCCTGGAGCAGGCATCCGGCCGATGCACGACGGCAAACCGACGCACCCGCCCGCGCATCACGGATCCGCATCCCGCCGCGAGTCGCGAGGTGGGCGCCGGCAGGACCCGCCAATTCGTCCGGGCCACTGGCCCTGCCGGCCATCCCACGCTGGAACGAGAGGGTGTCGAAGGGCGCCAGGGTGTACGGTCAGATCAATCACGACGCGCGCGTCGTTCTGACCGCGTCCGGAGATACATTGATCCAGGTCCGCGATGAGAAGAGCAGCATGGTCCTCACGCGAATGCTACGCGCGGGCAACAGTTATCGCGTACCGAACCGCCCGGGCATGCTGCTCCGGACGCGCAGTATCCGCGAGCTGGAGTTCACCGTCGACGGCGTGCGAATACCAACCCCCGCCGGCAACTCGGCGGAACGGGGCGTGATCCGGCTCGACCCCGACGCCCTCAAGACCCAGGCGGCGGCCCGCTGGCCCCCTCCGGTGCTCGCGGTGACTCCCGTGAAAAAACCCAAGGCCGACGGCTGACGGCGGCCGCCGGGGTCCCGGCGGCCGCCGTCATTGGCCTGGGTAGAAAACCCGCGCCGGTGGACCCGCCGGTTCTCCGTCGCTCATGACGGCATCCTGTTGCTGCCGGGCCAGTATGGCGACACCCCGTCGTAACGCCGGCTGTCGAACACCGTGAGCGTCCATGCGCTCGATCTTTCGTCGTGGCGCAGGATGTAGAGACACGCGTCGTCGCCCTCGACCTTGAAGTACCGGTGGTCGGGTCCGTACCACCGATCGTGCACTTCCGCCACGACGACCGGCCTCCGGCCCAGGAAGAAGCGCCGCGGCGTCTCCTCCCCGCGATAGCCCGAATAGCACTCAACCCGAATACGCATGGCAGGGCCCGGTTCTCATTTGACAGTCGCCACGAACACACCGTCCCAGTCCGCGGGTGGTGGCTGTGCTCGATAATATGCTATCCGCTCCAGGTAGACAGAATAAAGCCTTTGGGGCCCGCCCCCGAGCTCCCGGCAACCGGCGCCCAAGGCCTCCGCCTGGTGCCACTTTTGGGCGCGATAAGCCGCCAGCATCTCGCCGTGCCGCGCGCGGAGTTCTTGAAACCGCGGATCGTCGCGCAAGTTCCGGTCGCCCAGCAGCGCGAATATCGTGACGGCGTTCTGCTTGCCGCGAACCGCGATGCGGTCCAGTTCCAACAGAGCGAAGCGGTCATCCACGTATGCCGCCGTGCCCTCACCCACGACCACATCGACGCCGTAGGTGCGCGACAGCCCCTCCAGGCGCGAGGCGAGGTTCACGGCATCGCCGAGCACGGAATAGTCGAAGCGTTGCGGCGTGCCGATGTTGCCGACGACCGCGACGCCCGTGTTGACGCCGATGCCGACGGCGAGCTCCGTATGCGTGTCCCCTCGCGCTTCCGCCTCTTGCCGGCGCGACGCGTTCAAGTCGTCGAGCGCGCCGATCATCGACAGCGCCGCCTCGCACGCGTGGCCGACGTGATCCAAATCGTCCAACGGCGCGTTCCAGAAAGCCATGACGCAGTCGCCCATGTATTTGTCGATGGTCCCGCCATGGGCGAGAACGACGTTCGTGAGCGGCGTGAGCAGACGCGTGATCAACTGCGTCAAGCCCTGAGGATCGTGGCCGTAGCGTTCTGCGATGGACGTGAACCCGCGCGCATCGCAGAACAGAATCGACAGCTCCTTGTTTTCCCCTCCGAGCTTTAGCCGTTCCGGATGATCGGCAAGCTGCGTCACCACCGACGGCGCCAGGTACTGAGCGAAAGCCTGGCGCACCTGCCGTCGTCGGCCCTCCTCTCGCAGGTAGTTGAGCGCCGACAGCAGCAGGTAAAGCGAGAAGGACGCGAAAGCAGGAAAGGTCACGTCCAGAAGAACGCCGTGGGCGGCAAGGAGGTAAAGCGAGGCGGCGACCAGCCCGGCGACCACCAGGGCTCCCGAGACCAGGGTCCACCCCGCGCCCAACGCGGGCACCAGCACGATGATAATGAGCGACACCACGAGCGTGAGCGCAAGCTCGGCCCCGAGCGCAAGGTTCGGTCGCGTGAGAAAGGCGTCATCGCGGACCATGTCGACGAGCTGCGCATGGATCTCCACTCCCGGCATGACAGCCCCCAGGGGTGTCGCCTTCGTCTCCGTGAGGCCGACGGCCGTCGTGCCGATGAGCGTGAGGCGGCCTTTGAGCGCCTCCGCCGGGACCGTCCCTTCCAACACCTCCACCGCCGACAGATAGCGGGAGCCGTCGAGACGGGCAAAGCGTACCCAGACGCGACCACTGCCGTCGGTGGGAATGCTTCTCTCGCCGATGATGATCTCGCTAACGCCCGCCGTATCCGTCCTTACGGCCATCGTGCTTTGCCCGCCGCCCACCCGCAGCAGCTCCAGGCTCAATGCGGGGTAGATCTCCCGACCCACGCGCACAAGGGCCGGAACGCGCCGGACGGTGCCGTCGAGCTCGGGCGTGACGGTGATGACACCGGCGCCGGCGGCGGTGGTCTCGAGCTCCGGAACGTTGCCGATGATCGTCCCGAACGCCGGGAGGAACGGGCGGGGATCATCGCCCAGCTCGGCGATCGTGCGACCCGGAACCACGCGCCTGCCCGTGTCCCGTCCGCTGAACGCGCCACGGCCCACGACGGCGGGCACTTCGCCCAAGGCCCCTGCCAGCGCGGCATCGTTGCTGGGAATACTCTCGAGCCTTGCTTTCGTTTCGGGGTCGAGACCGAGCACGTGGTCGGCCAGCGCATTCGGCGAGAGCCTGTCGGGTTCGGCAAAGAGCACATTGAAGCCCACGGCGGCGACGCCCGCGCGTGCGAGACTGCTTACGAGCCGCGCCAGCAGGGTCCGCGGCCACGGCCATTGCCCGAACCTCTCCAGGCTCGCCTCGTCGATGTCGACGACGACGACCGGCGTGTCCGGGACCCGGCGCGGCTGCAGCGTCTGATAGAGGTCGAACATGCGGACACGAATGACCTCTATGGGCGGGGGATCCCATACCCGGAGCAGCAGCGTGGCCAGCAGGACCGCGAGGCCTAGGACACGGCCGCGCGCGAGAACGCGCCTCGTCCGGCTCGCCGCCGGCACATCGTTCTGAGGCAAGCGGCCACGCATCATCCGACCTCACGACCAGCGCACCGGACGGCTCACCGTCCCACAGCCTACACCATTGCGGGGCTCTGCCTAACGCAACCCGGCTGCTGCTCACGAGGCGACGCCGGTGGACACTTGCGGCCATCGCTGCAAATATTGCGGTTACGGAACGAGAACGAGCGTGCCGTAGACAATCCGATGAGGGCGCGCGGACATGTCGGCGCGAGAGCGAAATCGCGCCGCGGGGAGGATCGGGCGACCAGTCACGGCTCTGGCTGTCGCCATTTTGTTCCTTGGCACGACGTCGCCAGTCCTCGCCGCGGAGAAGATCGGCAGCACCTCGCTGGTCATCAGGCGGGTGACCGGCGAGATGGAGGAGAAGCTCCGTCTGCTCTCGCTGCGCGACGACGTTCACCGCGACGAGCTCATAACGACGGCCACCGAAAGCGCGTCCAGGATCCGGTTTGTAGACGGTACCGAGCTCGAGCTCGGACCCGAGGCACAGCTGAAGCTCGACCGGTTCGTGTACGACGACGATCCGGCGCGAGGACAGTTCATCCTCTCGGCCGCGCGGGGCGTGTTTCGTTTCATCTCGGGGAAGCTCGCGAAGGAAGCCTATGCCGTCAACACGCCGACCGTCACCATCGGCGTGCGCGGCACCACATTCGCCTGCATCGTAGGCAAGGACGGCACCACCGCCGTGATACTCGAATCCGAGGACGGCGTCGTCGTCCGGCACCGCAGCGGCGAGCAGCTGACGTTGCGCGAGCTGGGGCTGGCGATCGTCGCGTACCCCGATGGCAGGCTGACCGAGCCGGGTCCGCCACCGGATTGGGCCGTTGAGCGCCTGAAGCAGTTGGACGCGCTTCTCGGCTTCCGACCAGTGAGGGTGGAACGCGACCGCGACGAGC
>JBHICL010000119.1:0-8286 GCA_046759605.1 Alphaproteobacteria bacterium
GACAACCCGGCCGTCCGCGACGCCGTCGATCGGCTGAAGCAGTTTCCGATCATCCTTTACAAGACCGGTATGTTCGGCGTGCAGAGGCAGGTACAGCCGGCTAAAGGCGGACCGAGCACCACATCACAGGACGCCGTGCTCGGCATGATCGACGGCATGGTCGACCGCTTCGACTCGGCGCGGCAATAGGGTCGCGCCGCTGACGAGAACGGTGGAGGCCGGACGCTCACGGCCTCCACCCGTCGCTAAACTGCTTCTGTAGGTTAATCCCGTAATAGCCTGTTTTCCCGAAAAAAGCCGATTTCGAGCAATGTCGCGGTCGGCAGGAACTCCACGCCTCTTCCGGTTGCCAACCGGTATCTCTAGCTACTGGCTGAGATAGTCGGGAGGCATGGGATGCGCCGGTATATCAAGACCATCTTTGGACGTCAGGTCGAGGAGTTCACGAGCAGCCAGGAATTCGTCGCTCTGGAAGAGGGAAGCGCTGGACGGGCCGACTATGACCACTTTCTCGCGAACGTATTCAGTTCGCACGCCATGTCACCGCACTTTCTGAGCTTCCTCTTTTCGCTGGCGCCACCCGCCTCGGCGGAGGCGATCAAGCACAACCTGCTCGAGGAGCTCGGCCTCGAGGAAGAGGACGGCATCTCCCACCCGGCGCTCCTCGAACGTCTGATGCGGGACGCCGGCATGGCCGGCCGGCTCGACGAGCTCCGGGACGGCGCCCGCCGACGGCTCTCCGACCATGTAAGGCAGCCGATCCTGTATGCCTCGCTCCGCGAGGTGGGACTGAGCGCCCTCGTCCAGATCGTCGCCTTCGAGTACATGCTAAGCCGCGTGGCGAGCCGGATCGCCCGGTTCCTTCACCTGCACAGGGACGTGCCAGAGCAGGATCTGGTGTGGTTCACCCACCACGCCGAAGTGGACGTCCGCCATGCGGAGGAGGGGATCGACAACATCCTCGCCCACATCGAGGCCTACGACTTCGATCCCGAGGAGGCGAGGGACATCGTCGATGTCGCGCTTCGCGAAAACATCTTCATAAAGAGCTACTTCGGCGCCGAAGCCGCCATCCGCCGCGGGAGAGCTGCGTAGATGAGGCTGCGGCACATCCGGGTCTACTGCGTGCGCATCCCCCTCGTGGACGGCTTCGCCCACAGCGCCACGTCGCGTACCTCAGGCGACAGCGTCATCGTGCGCGTCGAGACGGACGACGGGTCGGTCGGCTATGGGGAGGGAGCGCCCCGTCCTTACGTGACCGGTGAGTCGCCCGAGACGGTGGTGCGCCACATCATCGAGACGTACCGGCCCAGGCTCGAGAGGATATCGCTGCCGACGTGCGACAGCCCCGAGCTTCTCGACGATGCGGCTGCTCTTCTCGACGACGGGCCCGAGCCGCGAGCTGGCGGAATCCTCGCGCATCACGCGGCCCGCTCCGCCATGGAGCTGGCGCTTCTGGACTGCTGCCTCCGGGGCGCCGGTCGCTCTCTCGCCCAGGCGGTCCCCGTCCGCAGGAAAGAGATCCGTTACAGCGGCGTGCTTCCTATGGCGAACGTGGAACGGACGATCAGGTATGCGCGACAGATGAGGCTCGCGGGCCTCGCTCACGTCAAGGTCAAGGTGGGTGACGGACCCGGCATAGAGCGGGTCGCGGCCGTGCGTGAAGTGCTCGGCCCGGAGGCGTCGATCCGCGTCGATGCCAACGGGGCCTGGACCCGGGACCAGGCGCTCAGGCAGCTCGAAGCGATGGCCGTGTACGCCATCGAATGCTGTGAAGAGCCGATCGGTCGCCAACGGATGTCGGACCTGCCGGCGCTGACCCGGTCGAGCCCCGTGCCCATCATGCTGGACGAGTCCCTGGTCACATTGGACGACGCCGGGACGGCGGCCGAGCGGGGCGCCTGTCATCTCTTCAACCTTCGCGTCAGCAAGTGCGGCGGTATCGGGCGCACGCTGGAGTTCGTTGACGTCGCGAGGGCGCACGGCCTCGGTTTTCAGATCGGCGCGCATGTGGGCGAGACCTCGATTCTTTCGGCGGCCGGCCGGCACCTGGCGGCCTCGCTTCCCGACTGCGTCTACCTGGAGGGCTCATACGGGACGCTGCTGCTTTGCGACGACGTGACGAACCCCAGCCTGCGCTTCGGCCATGGAGGGCGCGCCCCGCTTCTGAAAGGCCCGGGGCTCGGGGTCGACGTCGATGAGCCGCGCCTCGAGCGATACGCGGTGCGCGAGGTCGATCTCACATGAGCCGGCTGCTTTCGGGCGCCGTACGCCTTCGGGCGCGCGTGGTGCTGCCGCGGTTCGAGCAAGACGTCCGCGATCCGGTCGCGGCGCAGCGTCGCGTCCTTCGTGAGATTCTCTCAAAGAACGCCGCGACGGCATTCGGGCGGGAGCACGGCTTTCGGTCTATCGCCGATCCTCGGGAATACTGCGGGCGCGTACCGGTTCGCGACTACGAAGGTCTCAGGCCGTGGGTCGATCGCCTGCTCGCCGGTGAGAGAGGCGTGCTCACCGCCGAAGAGCCGTCGATGTTCGCGACCACCTCCGGCACGACGTCACACCCCAAGGTCATTCCGGTGACGCGCGCATGGATGCGGGAGCTCTCGGCGGTCATGTGCCTGTGGCTCTACTTCTGTCTCCGGGATCATCCCGATCTGTTGTCGGGCAAAGTCGTCAGCGTGGTCGGACCGGCCGTGGAGGGTCACACGGCGCGCGGCGCGCCACTGGGTTGCATCTCCGGTCTGACGCAAAGCAAGGTTCCTCTGTTTCTGCGCCGAAACTACGTCCTGCCCGAGAGCGTTTCGCGGATCTCCAGCTATGATGACCGCTACGCAATCGCGGCGCGGTTGATGCTGGGCGCCCAGGTGTCCGCGGTCGCGACGGCGAACCCGAGCACCTTGCTCAGACTCGCGCGGATCGCTTCGGAAAGAGCGGAGCGCATCGTCGCCGCGGTTCACGACGGCCGCCTCGGCGTCGTCCCGCCCCATGCATCCACGTCCGAGGACGCGGCTCGTCAGGCGAGCCTCTACAGGCAGATAGAAGCGAGGCTCAGGCCGGACCCAGGGCGCGCCCGGGCGTTGGAAACCTGTATGAAAGAGCACGGGGGGCTACGCCCAAGAGATGCCTGGCCGCGCTTGGCATTGATCTGTTGCTGGCTCGGGGGCAGCGCCGGGGTCCAGTCCCGCCGCATTCCCGACGATTATGGGGACGCCCCGATCCGTGACATCGGCCTCCGCGCCACCGAGGCCACTGTAACGGTCCCCATAAGGGACGGAACGCCCGCAGGCGTGCTTGCTCTGGGAGGCAACTTCTACGAGTTCGCGCCGACGGAAGAAGCGGAACCCGAAAATCCGCGGACACTGCTCGCTCACGAGCTGGAGGAGGGGGGCCGTTACCGCCTGCTTCTGACGACCCGGTCCGGGCTCTACCGCTACGACATCAACGATGTGGTCGAGGTGAGGGGTTTCCACCACAACGCACCGCTGTTGGCCTTTCTGCGAAAGGGAGATGACATGGCCAACATCACGGGCGAGAAGCTGCACGCCGATCAGGTGGCGAGCGCCTTCCAAGCGGCCGTCGCCGAGACGAACCTCCCGGCGGTCCAGGTGCAGCTGATCCCGGATGCGGAGGCAAGCTGCTACGACCTGCTGGTGGAGCTGGACCACACGAGGTCCGCGGACCTCCACCGGTTCTCGGCGGCCTTCGACCGGGGACTGGCTCGTCAGAACATCGAGTATCGGCAAAAGCGGAAATCGGGCCGGCTTCATACCTTCCGTATCTGGCGGATGGAACCAGGCTGGAGCACCCGGCGCCAACGCAACGACGTCGAGCGGAATGGCAAGCGGGACAGTCAGTACAAGTGGCCGATTCTCAACCCGACGTGGGACGAGCAGACGCGCGCGGAAGTCGCGGAGACGCCGAGGGCGGGGGTTGTGGGCGCCGAAGCTGGCGCCTGGCGGTAGCCGTCATGGCGATCCGAAGATCCGACGGCCAGGTTGCGAGCGCGACCGCGCTTGCGTTGTGGTTTCTTCTGGGCCTCTTCGTCCTGCGAGTCGTGGGCCAGGCGCTGGTCGCCTTCCTCGACGTGTCCTTCCTGCCGCCGATGGATGCATGGTACTCCGGCCTGCTCGGATATCCCTGGCTCCTGGCCGCTCAGGTCCTGATCATTCTGTTATGTGCCAGAGCTTGCCTGGATTTCACGCGCGGCGAGGGCTTCTTTGTTCGTCCGCGACGGGCTCTGGGTGCGCCGTGCCTGCTCTTCGGCTCTTTCTACCTGGGCGTCATGGTCTGCCGCTATGTGATTCGGATGGTCGCCTACCCGGCCGAGCGCTGGACCGGTGGCTCGCTACCGACGTTCCTGCACTGGGTGCTGGCCGCGTTCATCCTGATCGTCGGGACCAACCATTGGCGGCGGTCCCGGCCCGTCTCCGGCGGCGATCGCTCGCCGGGCTCTCCATGGCCGCGGCGGGTCCTCGCGTTGCCCGTCCTTGTCGCCGCTGTTGGCGCCATGGCATGGCTGGGAAGCCGCCTGGCTCCGCTGCCGCCGCCTTGAGCGCTCTGGCCGAGCTCCCTAGGTTGCGCAGCGCTTGAAGACCAGCACGGCGTTCAGGCCACCGAAGGCGAAAGCGTTGCTGATCGCGATGTTCATGTTCATGGCGCGCGGTCCCTCGCGCACGAAGTCGAGATCGCACTCCGGATCGGGCTCGGTGAAGTTGGCGGTGGGCGGCGCGACCCCCTGACGCAAGGCGAGGATCGTTGCCACGGCTTCCAGCGCCGGCGCCGCGCCGAGGGCGTGGCCGTGCACGGCCTTGGTCGAAGAGACGGCCAGGCGTTTCGCGTGGTGGCCGAAAGCGCGGCGCAGCGCCCGGGTCTCGGTGACGTCGTTCGTCTTCGTGCCCGTCCCGTGCGCGTTCACGTAGTCGACCTCGCGGGGTTCGAGCCGCGCGTCACACAAGGCCGCCAAGATCGCCTGCGCCGCCCCCTTCGCCGACGGCCGCACCAGGTCGGTTGCGTCCGCACTCATGCCGAAGCCGGCAAGCTCCGCATGGATGCGCGCCCCACGGGCACGAGCGCGCTCCAAGGGCTCCAGGACGAGCACCGCGGCTCCCTCGGCCAGCACCAGGCCGCGCCGATCACGGGAAAACGGCCGGCACGTGTCATCGGCAAGAACCCGAAGCGCTTCCCAGCTCTTAATGCCACCCAGAGTGATGCATGACTCAGCGCCGCCGCATATCGCAACCTCGGCGATGCCGGCGCGGAGCAGGTAGAGACCCTGACCGATCGCGTGCGCCGCCGAGGCGCAGGCGCTCGTGACCGCGAATGCGGGGCCGGTGAAGCCAAACTCCATCGTGATATGGCTGGCGGCGGAGTTCGCCATGATCCGGGGCACGACGAAGGGATGGACCCGTGACGACTTTTTCCCGTAGAGACGCAGATAATTGGTCTCCTGGGCATGCTGGCCGCCAACGGCGGTGCCGATGACCGTAGCGGTCCGCGCCCGCGCCCGTTCATCGAATGCGAGCCCGGCGTCGGAAATCGCCGCCCGCGCCGCGACCACGCCGAACTGCGCGAACCGGTCCATGACCGCCGCGTGCGCCGGATCGAAGTGGGTCTCTGGATCGAACCCCTTGACCTCGCCGGCGATCCTTATGCGCAGGTCGGCCGTGTCGAAACCGGCTATCGGGCCGATCCCGGACCGGCCATCGTGTACCGCGCCCCAGAGGGCCGCAGCGTCGTTGCCACACGCGGATACGGCGCCAAGGCCGGTGACGGCAACCCCTCGCATCCTTCAGGCGTGCCGCTGGACGGCGAGCTGCTCGACGGTTTCGACGACGCTGCCAACGGTGGTCGGCGGGTCGTTGCCGGCCCGCGGTTCGTCGACATTGAGGGGCAGGGCGATGTCGAATCGATCCTCGAGCTCGAAGAAGATCTCGATGAGCTCGAGTGACTCGATACCCAGGTCGTCGAGTGTTGTGTCCCGGCCGACGTTGACCCGGTCGATCCGGGCGCGGTCGGCGATGATGTCGATGATCTCCTTCTCCATGTACGTCATGTCGCACCTCACCTTCTGCGTTTCATCATGGAGCTGTCGGGTCTCCATCATGCAAGGATGTTACGCAACTGCCGTACGCCCAGGGGCATCGGCGCACCCGAGCGAAAGGCGAGCCACAGGTAACCGCGCTCCGTATGTGCGTAGCCCTTCGGCATGGCTCTTTGGTGCTGGTCCCGGCGCCAGGCCGTCGCCGCGTAGCGCACCGCGGCGGTGCGGATATGCTTTGCTTTCGCAAGCGTCGACCGGCCCGGCTGAAAGCGCTCAGCCAGGGTCCTGAGCGCCGCGTCGCGCTTCCGCATGGCTTCCTCCCGCCACCACGGGACGCCGCCCTGAGGAAACTTGAGCCCCATGGCATCATCGAGGGAACGATGATGGTGCTCGAGAAAGCCTTGGAGCGAGCTGCCGAGCCAGCGTGACAGGTCCGCGCCGAGCGGCTGCCCGGTCAGACAGCGCATGCTGACTTCCCTGAGGTTTTCGATCGTTCGAGCGACACTGTGCACGGTCCCATGGTGCTCGATGGGTGGGTGCACGGACGGAACTTGTGGGGTGAATGCGCGTTCACTCATGGTGTTGTCCGCGTTCATCTCAGACCTCCCAATACCTGTTCCACGTTTTATGAGTGAATGATCACTCACAAACCCGATTGCATTCTCAGGCATACAACACGTGGATGCACGCCCTGACGATGGTGTCCGTGTGCGTCGACACCGGTTGCTTGATTCGGCCACCGAGAATCTGCGAGTCGATGACCTGAAGTATGATCCCCATGACCATGGAGGCCACGACGTCCGGGTCCTGGGGCGGTACCTCGCCTCGGCGCATACCGTCCCGTATCACCCGCCGGAAGACGAGATAGGGATTCGGCATCCGAGGCGTGAGATTCTGCATGTGGCGGTGGCGGGCCAGGAAAAGGTACGTGAACATGTCGGCGTCCCGCTCGTAGGCCTCGCAGAAGTACCGGATCATGGCCTCGAGCTTGGCCCGGGTCGCCTCGTGCTCGGCCTGAACCGCTTTCAGCTCGCGGCCGAGTGTCGTGTAGTAATGTACGAAAAGCCGCCACGCCAGGTCCTCCTTGCTGGCGTAGTGTCGGTACATCGTGCCTTCGGCCACTCTGGCGGCGGTTGCAATGTCGCGGATGGTGGTCTCTTTGATGCCCTGCTCCGCGAACAGCTTGAGCGCCGCCCGACCGATGACCTCTCGCGTTTCCCTGCCGTTGCGCACTTCGGCCGGCACCTCGTTGTTATGGAGTGAGCGTTCACTCACATATAGCTCCCTTCGAGCTCCGTGTCAACACCTGCGTTCCAGCGAAGCGACGGGACGGCTTGCGGCGCCAGGGTCCGCCTCGCCTTCACGATGTCCATATAGTGGCGCTTCCGCCGGTTGAATTCCCTCTCGTTGTAGGTCTCCAGAAACAACCAGCGCAGGCCAGCCTCGAGCTCCTCCACGGTCATGTTCTTGGGCCGATAGTTCACGTCGAACAAGGTACAACGATCCCAGAAACGCTCCTCGAGAAGACGTCCCTCCCGTTGGAGCCTCCGGTAAAGCGGTGTCCCGGGGAAGGGTGTTAGCACGGTGATCTGAACCTCGAGAAGCCGCGAGCGGTCGATGAACTCCTTGACACGTAGGAACGTATCCGGCGTGTCGCTGTCCAGCCCCAGGATGAAGCAGCCATTAACGGTGATCCCGCGCGACTGGATTCGGTCGATCGACTCGAGGTACCGGTCCGATCGACGTTGCTTCCAGTTGGTCGGATCGATTCCATCGAGGTTCGCGGCGTCGGGGCTCTCGAGCCCGACGAGGATCTGCTTGCAGCCGCTGTCGGCCAGGAGGTCGAGGAGTTCGTCGTCATCCGCGACCGAGATGTCGGTCTCGGTGAACCAGCTGATCTCGAGGGGCGCAATCGCGCGCAGGAGCTCCTTGCCCCACTTCTTGTTGATGAAGGTATTGTCATCGGCGAACTCGAAAAACGGGTCTTGCGCAACTTCCAGGGCGTCCCGCAGCTCCGCGACGACGAGCGCGACCGGCTTTTGCTGAAAACTCGACGTGATGCGCAGGCTGGCGGCACAGAACTCGCACCTCAGCGGACAGCCTCGGGAGGTCTGCACCGTGATCCGGTTATAAGGCCGGCCGCGCAGCAGGTCGAAGCGTGGCTTCGCGTAGTAAGGCGCTTGGAATACCTCGGCCCGCCGGCCCTCGTATCGGGGCCGCATTCGACCCGCGCGGAAATCCTCGAT
>JBHICL010000120.1:0-8214 GCA_046759605.1 Alphaproteobacteria bacterium
CGGCGAGAGACATAGCACGTCGTCGTGCCTTCCCGTAGCTGACTCGAGGTGTTCGTCGTAAGGTAGTTTTAAATACATTATCATCTATTAATACAAGAATCTAGCATTAATAGCCTATCCTGCCAGATTATCACGGGTATATCGCAAAATAGTTCTCCGACAAGTAGACGAACGGATATGGACATTGGCTTGCCGCCTCGCAAGGCTGGTATCATGGATGCCGGCGGGTTTCCCGAGGTCGCCGGCGCCCGCGATCCCATGCCGCGTTGCGGGCTGGACAGGCTGGCCCGCCAGGGGTGAGATAGAGATACGAAGAGCGTCCATGCGACACACCGTGAGCATCACGAGTGAAGGTCGGAAGGTGCGACGCGCCGCCACCTAACCTATTGACATAAGAATGAATTGGAGACAGGCGTGATGACGCTAGGTTTTTCGAGTCGTCGACCGGAGATCAATGGGATGTTGCCGCGAGGGGCGCTCACCCGAATTGGAAGCATGGTCCTTTGGGTTACCGTGTGGCTGCTCACCCCGGCGCCTGTTTCCGGCCAGGAGCCTCCGGTGGACGAAGTCTTCACCGTCCGCAATGTTGCTGTCGACGTGACGGCGTCCGCGGCGGCGCTGGCGCGCGAGCAGGCGCTTGCCGAGGGCGAAGTGGAAGCGCTGCAGCGGCTCATGCGACGGATCACACGACGCAGCGACTGGCACAGGTTGCCCGAGGTCGACGCGCCAACCGCCAGATTCCTCGTACAGGATTTCGAGGTTGCGGGCGAGCGGACATCGTCGGTGCGTTATCTTGCGAACGTGACCTATCGGTTCAAGCCGGCGGAGATACGCCGCCTGCTCCGCCGCGCCGGCGTACCCTTTGCGGAGACGGTCAGCAAGCCCGTCCTGGTGTTGCCGATCCTGACAAGGGCAGGGGCGCTCGTGCTTTGGGACGATCCGAACCCCTGGCGCGATGCCTGGGCGCGACAGCCGGAGCGTGATGACGGCATGGTGCCCCTGGTCGTGCCTTTGGGAGACCTGGCGGACATCGCCGACGTCAGCGCGGAGCGCGCGGCCGCCGGTGACCAGGACAGGCTGACCTCCATCGCCCGTCGCTATGGTGCCGACGACAGCCTGGTCGCGATCGCGACGGTCGTACGCCGGCCCTCGGGAATTCCGTCGCGGCTGGAGGTCGCGGCGAGCAGGGTGGGCGCCACCACCCAGCAGCCCGTGGTGCTCGAATTCGAGGCGGCGACGGACGAGGCGCTGGATTCCGTCTTCGACCGGGCCGCCGCGGCGACCGCCGATGCCATCGAGGATGCCTGGAAAGAGGCCAATCTGCTGCGTTTCGACGAGGAGCGGCGCATGCGCGTCGCGGTCCAGTTCGGCGGTCTCTCCGATTGGATCGCCATACGGTCCCGTCTCGCCAAGGTCGCCGTGATCAGCGCTGCCAACTTGCGTTCGCTAACCCGGGAAGCGGCTGAAATGGAACTGATCTATATCGGCGATGAAGACCAGCTTGCCGACGCCCTGGCCCAGAGCGACCTGCTGCTCGAGGTGGCGCCGCCGCCGCCGCCCTCGTTGACGGGCGCACCGGTGCCCGCGCCGGTGAGCGTTCTTCGCCTTGCCGCGGCCGCTCGTTGACGCCATGACCGTGGGCACGGTCCGATGAACTTCCCGAATGCAATCACGCTGGCACGGCTGATGTCGGTCCCCGTGGGCATATGGTTGCTGTTGGGGGAGTCCTACATTTTCGGCTTTTGGGTGTTCGTCGCCGCGGGTCTTTCGGACGCCGTCGACGGCTTCATCGCCAAGCGCTTCGACATGCGCACCGAGCTGGGGACGATACTCGATCCCATCGCCGACAAAGCGTTGCTCGTCGGCATCTATGTGACCCTCGGCGCACAAGACCACCTTGCCACCTGGCTGGTGATTCTCGTGGTCTTTCGCGACCTCATGATCCTGGGCGGCGCGCTGCTGTTGCAGCTTTTGAGTGGTCGGCTCCGGGCAGCCCCGACCCACGTCAGCAAGCTGAACACCGCCGCCCAGATCGCTCTTGCCGCGACGGTGCTGGCCGATCTTGCCTTCGAGATCGGCCTCGCCGTGATCGTCGATTCGCTGGTCGTCATCGTGGCGGCGACGACGGTGATCTCGGGGGCCATGTATGTGTTCCTTTGGGCGAGGCAGACCAGGGTTGACGACGGAGCCGAAGCATCGGAGCCGGACGCCTGATGTCTCCAGCTAGACAGTTTCAGTTCTGGCTCGCCGGCCTGATCGTCCTGGTTGTCCTGCTCTACGCCCTGCGCGCGGTGCTCCTGCCCTTCGTTGCCGGCATGGCAATCGCGTATCTCTGCGATCCGATCGCGGACAGGCTGGAGAAATGGGGACTGTCGAGAACTCTGGCCGCGCTTGTCATAATTGGTGGGTTTCTCCTGCTTTTCCTCGCGGGGGGCCTCGTTCTGGTGCCTCTTCTCCAGGCACAGGTCGTCGGGTTCGTTGGCCGGCTGCCAAGCTATGCCGAGGCGGGGCGGGGTCTGTTCGAAAGCGCGCTGATCGCGCTCGAGCAGCGATTGCCGGCCGAGCAGATGGAGCAGGTCCGCTCCGCCGCCGGAGATCTTTTCGGCCGTGTTCTCGGCCGGCTCGGCGGCCTGCTCAGCGGTATTCTCACCAGCGGGATCGCCCTCATCAATCTGCTCTCTCTCCTGTTCATCACGCCGATTGTCGCGTTCTATCTCTTGCGCGACTGGGACCGACTGATCGCCCATCTCGATCGGCTGCTACCCCGGCACGGTGCCGAGGTGATCCGCGAGCAGATGCGGCGGATCGACGAAAGGTTGGCCGGTTTTGTCCGCGGTCAGGCCATCGTCGCGGCGATCCTCGGAATCTTCTACGCCGTGGCCTTGAGCGTCGCGGGGCTCGAGTTCGGCCTCGTCGTGGGTCTGGCCGCCGGGATGGCCTCCATCATCCCCTTTGTCGGGTCGGTTGCGGGGTTCGTTGTGTCCGTGGGGCTCGCGCTCTTGCAGTTCGACGCTTGGCAGCGCGTTGTCATCGTTGCCGCGATATTCGTTGTTGGGCAGGTGGCGGAGGGCAATTTCCTGACCCCCAGGCTGGTCGGCTCCCGTGTCGGTTTGCACCCGGTGTGGATAATCTTTGCCCTGCTTGTCGGTGGGACGTTGCTCGGTCTGCTTGGCATGCTGCTGGCGGTCCCCGCGGCCGCGGCGATCAGTGTGCTGATCAGCTTCGGGGTGGCTCGATACCAGTCGAGTCCGCTCTACGGAGTGTCGGCCGGCGGAGCACCCACGGACGACGACGAGCAGAACCGGTGAACGCCCCCGGCGGGGAGCGGCAGCTTCCCCTCGACCTCGGTCATCGCGCGGCGCTGGGCCGCGAGGACTTTCTGGTGGCGCCATCGAACCGTAATGCGGTCGCCTGGGTCGATCGCTGGCCGGATTGGCCGGATCGCGGCCTGGTCATCTGGGGGCCGCCAGCTTGTGGAAAGTCCCACCTGGCCGAGGTTTGGCGCGGCCGGTCCGGAGCGGTGCGGCTCGGCTCACGGGATCTGTCGGTCCGGGAGCCGGACGTCCTCCTCGGAGAAGCGATCCACGCGTGTGTCGAGGATGCCGATGACCGCGGCGGAGCTCTGCGACTGGGAACGCCGGATCAGGGCAGGTCCGAACGCGCGCTGTTCGTGCTGTACAACCATGTGGCCGAGCGCGGTGGACATCTGCTCATTACCGCCAACACGGCCGCCGCCCGCTGGTCGGTGCGCCTCGCCGATCTGCGCTCGCGCCTCAACGCCTTGGGGTCTGTCTGGATCGAGCGGCCGGACCAGGAGCTGATCGCCGGCGTGCTGGTGAAGCAGCTCGCCGATCGGCAGCTCCGGGTGCGGCCCGAGGTGATCCGATACTTGGTGGATCGGATGGAACGTTCCTTTGCCGCGGCGCATGCGGTCGTGGAGGCCGTTGACCGTACGGCCCTGGCGGGTCAACGCGCGGTCACGGTGCCGCTTGCGCGACGCGTGCTGGCGGAGCTTATGCCGGCGGAGGAGTCGTGAACGTCACGGCGGCCGCTTTTGGATGGTGAGCGTGCCCCCGACGCGGTGGCTTACGTCGCCTGGGCGTCCGCGGGCGCCGCTCCGGGGACGGCTTCCTGAGCCTCTGCCCGGTTGCGCCGCCGGCGTCGCCGTCGCCGTGTCCCACCGCGAGCAATAGTCGCGTCCTGGTGCTTTTCGCGATCGCTCGCCACCGCCTCGAGCGCGCCGTTGACCGGCAACAGACAGACCTCGCCGCTACCCGCCGCCAGCGCGATCTTTCCGTGCTTGAGCCTCAGCGCATCATTGCCGAACAGTTGCCGCCGCCACCCACTGAGCGCCGGCACTTGAGCCTCGTCGTCCGCGGCGATGCGCTCGAGGTCCGTCGTTGTGGCGACCAGCTTCTGCGCCACATGGTTCTGCTCGCAACGGTGCTTCAGCAGAACCTTGAGGAGATCCACTAGCGGACCGAGCCCTCGCGGCAGCTCGGTCTTCGGCCGCGGTTGCGGCGCCTGCTCCAAAGGCAGCTCCTGACCGCGTCTCACCGCCTCGAGAAGTGCTTCCGCTTGGTTGAGGCCCCGCGATATGCCGCGAATTCGGCCGAGCGCCTGGCTGTCCTGCGGCGGATGCGCGGCGATCTCGAACACGGCTTCGTCGCGCAGCACGCGGTTTCGTGGCACGTCCCGGCGCATGGCCTCCTCTTCCCGCCACGCCGCCACGGACTTGAGGGTGGCCAGGAAGCGCCTATCGGAGCTACGCGTCTTCAGCCGTTGCCAGGCGAGCGCCGGATCGAGGCGGTAGGTATCGGCGTCCGTGAGCACGGCGAGCTCCTCTTCGAGCCACGCGCTCCTACCGGCCGTTTCTATGCGTTCCCGGAGCCTCTCGAAGGCTGCCCTGAGATAGATGACGTCCCCCAAGGCGTAGCTGAGCTGCTTTTCGGTCAGCGGACGCAGCGACCAGTCGGTGAATCGTGAGGATTTATCGAGGCGGTAACCCGTCAGCCGGGTCACCAACGTTTCGTAACCGACCTGATCGCCGAAACCGCACACCATCGCCGCGATCTGCGTGTCGTAGAGTGACCTGGGGACCTTCCCCGACATGTGAAAGAATATTTCAATATCCTGGCGCGCGCCGTGGAAGACCTTCAGCACGGATTCCCTGGCAAGCAGATTCAACAGGGGTGTGAGATCGATGCCCGGTACCAGGGGGTCGATGGCCGCGGCCTCGTTCGGGCCGGCGAGCTGGATCAGGCAGAGCTTGGGCCAGAACGTCTTCTCCCGCATGAACTCGGTATCGACGGTAATGTAGTCGGCGCGAGCCAGACGGCGGCAGAAGGCCGCGACGCCCGCGCTGTCGGCGATCAGCGTCATGGCGGCAGCTATACACGCTTTCGCGATGCGGCGGAAGCGCAAGGGTAACACCGCGGACCCCGGTCCGGCGGCTCTCGCAACGGGGCGGTGGAGCCGGAGGATCGCCTCGTGCTTCTTGACAAAGGCCGCGGTTCCATGCCCATTGCGGCCCGTATCGTTACCCCTCCCCGTCGTAGCCCGAGGCGCTCGATGCACCCTTACAGGATCCACAACTGTGGCCAACTGCGCCGGAGCCACGCCGGTGAGACCAGCCGGCTGTCCGGCTGGGTTCATCGCACGCGCGACCACGGCAACCTGCTGTTCATCGACCTGCGGGACAGCTTCGGACTGACCCAGTGCGTGATCGATGTCTCCAGTCCGCTTTTCCCCGCGGCCGAGAGCGTACGCCCCGAATCGGTCATCACGGTAACAGGGACCGTGGTGGAGCGGACGCCCGATACCGTCAATCCCCGGCTTCCCACGGGCGAGGTGGAGTTGCGCATCGAGGAAATGGCCGTCGAATCACCGGCCGAGGTTCTTCCTCTTCAGGTGAGCTCGGACGAGCCGGCGGGGGAGGAGATCCGGCTGCGATACCGATACCTGGACCTCCGGCGCGAGAAGATGCATCGGAATATCCTGCTGCGCAGCCAGGTCATCGCCTCGATTCGCCGGCGCATGATCGAAGCCGGCTTCACCGAGTTCCAGACACCGATTCTGACGGCGACGAGCCCCGAGGGGGCCCGCGATTTTCTGGTTCCCAGCCGCCTGCATCCCGGCAAGTTCTACGCCCTGCCGCAGGCGCCGCAGCAGTTCAAGCAGCTTCTGATGGTGGCCGGGTTCGACAGGTACTTTCAGATCGCACCTTGCTTCCGCGACGAGGACAGCCGCGCGGACCGCACGCCCGGCGAGTTCTACCAGCTCGATTTCGAGATGAGCTTCGTCGCTCAGGAGGATGTCTTCGCCGCGATCGAGCCTGTTCTCGCCGGGGTTTTCGAGGAGTTCTCCGGGTTCGAGCGGGAGACGCCGTGGCGGGTATCGCCGCCGCCGTTCCCTCGCATTCCCTACGCCGAGGCCATGGTGAAGTACGGCAGCGACAAGCCCGATCTGCGCAATCCCATCGAGGTTGCCGATGTTTCCCGGGCGTTCGACGGCTCCGACTTCAAGATCTTCGCCACAGCGGTGGCGGAAGGCAAAGTGGTGCGCGCGATACCGGCGCCCGGCGCCGCGTCCCGGCCGCGGAGCTGGTTCGACAAGCTGAACGACTGGGCGCGCGGAGAGGACGCGCCCGGCCTCGGCTATGTGATCGTCGAGGGCGGCAGCGGCAGCGGGCCGATCGCCAAGTTCCTCGCCGACGAGCGCCTTCAGATGCTCAAGGAAGCGGCCGGGCTCGCGGACGGCGACGCGGTCTTCTTCGTCTGCGACACGTCCGGCGCGGCGGCCCGGCTGGCAGGGCTGGCGCGGGACAGGATCGGCGAGGAGCTGGACCTCATCGAGCGCGGGCAGTTTCTGTTCTGCTGGGTCGTCGACTACCCGATGTACGAGCTCGACGAAGCGACGGGTCGCATCGACTTCAGCCACAACCCCTTCTCGATGCCCCAGGGCGGGCTCGCGGCATTGGAGGAGCGGGACCCGCTGGAGGTCAAGGCGTATCAGTACGACATCGTCTGCAACGGGGTGGAGCTCAGCTCGGGCGCGATCCGGAACCACCGTCCCGAGATCATGTACAAGGCATTCGAGATCGCGGGCTACAGCCGCAAGGAGGTGGAGACCCAGTTCCCGGGTCTCCTTAAGGCGCTCAGCTTCGGCGCGCCCCCGCACGGGGGCTCGGCGCCCGGCATCGACCGGATCGTGATGCTGCTTGCCGACGAGCGGAACCTTCGCGAGGTGATCGCGTTTCCCATGAACCAACAGGCCGAGGATCTGATGATGCGGGCGCCCGCGGACGTGCCGGCAGAGCGTCTCAAGGAGATTCACATCCGCACCGTGCCGCCGCCGGCAAAGCCGCGCTAGCGGTGCGCCCAGCGGCAGGCGAGATCTGGGATCTCCGAGAGGTCAGGCCCGCTTATCCGATTACAACCGCGGTCTGCCACGTCTCAGGTCCATGGCCGCGACGATTGCACCGACGAGAAGCGCGAGGATGCACAGGATCGCAACAACATTCGGAATGCCGCTGACCGTGTGTTTGCCAGCGAGATTACCGGCTTGCTGGGCAAGCGATGGCGCGAAATCCCCGCCGGTCGCCGCGTCGCTGGTCTCGAAATGGTAGTAGCCGGACCCGGTGACCAAAGACGCTTTGCGAGTTGCGCCAACCTGGGTATCCGCGTTCGCCGCGAGCCTACGATCCGGCGTACCGAGATTCTGCGGACCGTTGTCGCGGCCGTTTGCGGGGCTGCCGCCAACGTCGGAACCACCGGCATCGTGGCCAGGGCCACCTCCAGGCCCGCCACTGGAACCACCCCTGAAGCCGCCGGTCGAGCCACCGGCAGAGCGACTGCCGACGCCACCAAAGACGGCGCCTGGCATCCCGGAATTCCCACCAAGCGTGCCTCTCGCGCCCCCGGAGCCGTGGGCACTCCCCGCGGAGCCGCCGCCCGAGCCGCCGTCTGCTCCACGAACTGGGGACCCAGCCGCGATCCGGCCGGCCGAGGCGGTATTCGTGCCGACACTGCCGGCGCTCGCAGCCGAACCGCCGCCAGCGCCGCCGTAGGCCGCAGTGCTGGAGCCGCCGCTGGCGCCGCCGCCCGAACCGCCGCTCCCTGTACCACTACCGCCGTCACCGGCGCCGGTCCCGGCCCCATTGCTCCCGCCTCCAGAGCCAGTCCAGGGCATACCGCTTCCGGCGGAGCCGGCGCC
>JBHICL010000121.1:0-8158 GCA_046759605.1 Alphaproteobacteria bacterium
CCTGGAGGAACTCGTGGAGCGGAACCAGCGCCTGTCGGCGCATGGCGTCGGCGCCGCCGTGGAAGAGGACCTCGACCTGGTAATCGTAGAGCACGGCGGATTCGTCCGAGAGGTAGCCGTCGCTTTGGTAATGAAAGTTCTGCAAGTAGTAGCGGGGATATCCCCGCCTGCCCCGACGGCGAGAGCGGCGGCGGTAGACTTCCTGCGTGCGCTGGAGCTTGCGGCGCTCGTCAACCGTCTCGAGGTCGCGAAAAAAGCGCCTGCTCATCCTGAGCACGCGGTCGGGGCGCGGCCACATATCGTGCGGCATGCGGTAATAGCCCTGTTCGATGTTGCGGTAGTCGCGCCGAAAGAGATCGAAGAGACTCCCGATAAGTCGATCGCGGTCGGGAAGGTTCGCGGGCAGCTCGTCCCGCGGCACGACCGAGTCGACCCGGCGTCCCGCCGCCATGTACTGGCTGTAGAACCACGAGAACCGGATACCCTGGCTCACCGTGTAGGCTATGCGGTCCAACGCCACGGTGAGCGGCTCCTGCCTCATCTTCGCCTCCTGGCATCACACCTGCGCATATAGGCTCGCACATCGGCGCCCGCTTTCAAAATCGGGCGTCCCGCCTGTCGGCCGGTGCGATGCCGGGCGGTCTCATGCGACGGAGCGGCCACGACCGGCCGGGAAGTCGTGTGTGGAGTGATCCGCCGGCGGTGGCTATGCAGTGGCCGCGTCGCTTTCGCGCTTGAGCCGCTCGGCGGGAAGCTCGACCTGGACCGAGGTGCCTTCGCCGAGCGTGCTGAAGATCGTCAGCGCGCCACCGTGCAGCTCGGCGATCGCCTTGCAGAGCGGCAGGCCCAGCCCGGTGCCATCGTGCGAGCGATTGAAAGCGCTGTCGACCTGCCCGAACGGGGTTAGTGCGATCTTGATCTGCTCGTCGTCCATTCCCACGCCGGTGTCGATTACGCTCAATGTCAGATTGCCGCGCTCACTTATGGCCGCTTCGATCGCCACCTTGCCGCCGGCCGGCGTGAACTTTATCGCATTCGAGAGCAGGTTGAGCAGGATCTGCTTGATCTTGCGCTCGTCGGCGTAGACCTCGGGCAGGTTCGTCTCCACATTCTGCTCAATCACGATTTCGGCCTGGGTCGCGCGCTCCTGGACGAGGCGGACGGTGCTTTCGATCACCGTTGTCACCGACAGCACATCCTCTGCGAGCTCCAGCTTTCCAGCCTCCGCCTTCGAGACGTCGAGGATATCGTTGATGATGTTGAGCAGATGGCGGGCGCTTTCGTGGATGTCGCCGACGTACTGGATGTAGCGCTTGTTCCTGAGCTCGCCGAAGATTCCGTCGCGCATGATCTCGGCGAAGCCGATGATGGCGTTGAGCGGCGTTCTGAGCTCGTGGCTCATGTTGGCCAGGAACTCGGTCTTGGTCCGGTTGGCCAGCTCGGCTTCTTCCTTCGCTCCCAGCAAGGCCTGCTCGCGCTCCTTCAGCACAGTGATGTCGGTGCGGATGCTCACCGTGTCTCTATCGCCGGTACGGTGTTCGCTGATCCTGAGCCAGCGGTTTCCGAGCCGCGCTTCGTATGCGTCGCCGCCGTGCTGCATCTGCCTGCGGCGTTCCTGGAGCCAACGACCGGTATCCTCGGCGGCGTCCCGCGTTCCCGCGGGCAGGCTGGCGCGGGCCAGCTCCGCATACGAGCTGCCGGGCCTCATGAGATGTGCGTGACCCTTGTAAATCTCCCGCATGCGCGAGTTGCAAAGCACCAGCCGTTCGTCCCTGTCGAAGAGGGCGAAGCCGTCCGAGATCGACTCGATGGCGTCGATCAGCCGTTGCTGTGACCTGAGCGCCTTGTCCCACGCCTCGGTTTCGCTGGTGATGTCTTTGGCCGTGCCCCGGTATCCCTGGAAATTTCCCTTCTCATCGAAGACAGGCAGGCCGCTCAGCTTGAAGAGGCGGGTCCCTCCATCCTTCTGGGTGACCTCGAACAGCTCGTCGCGAAACGGTGATCGCGAGTCCGCGGTGGGCGCCGCGTCGGTCCGCTCGCTCTCCACCCTGAAGCGGCCCAGTTCGAACAGGTTGCGTCCGCGCAGCTCGAGGGGATGCATATCCAACGCCTCGGTCACGCGCGCCGAGACGAAGGTGAGATTGAACGCGTGGTCGCACTCCCAAAGCCAGTCCGAGACCAGACGCGCGAGATCTTCGAACCGCTCTTGCACGTCCGCCACGCGTCTCAGCGCGCTGGTCCCGTGATGCTCCTCCGCCGTGCAGGCTACCGCCGCCAGCTCCTTCCTCGCGTTGCGGAGCGGGACGAAGCGGTACATGTAGGTGGACGGGCCTGTCTTCGTGGCGACGCTGACCTCCCTCGTCACCGGGTCGTCTGCATCGCCCAGGTCGCGAACCACCCCGGCCCAGAACTCGGTGTCGAGGCGGCGTGTGCCCCATTTCAGCACCGGCTCGAACAGTCGCTCGTGCTGCCGGAACTCTTGGTTCGTTTGGAAGATTTCTCCGACCGGGTTGGCGATCCCAGTCGGGCCCGCCAACTCCAGAAGCGCCGCGCCCGCGGTTCCGATAAGGTCTCCGGTCGCCGCGGCTGTGTTCTTTGCGGCCGTGTTCTTGTCCCCGGTGTCTCCGACGGTCATGGCGCGCCGCTGTCGGTGGAGGCTAATGTTCCGGCGGAAGGTTCGGGAGGTCCTCCAGCTCGCCAAGGAGCTCCTCGATCTTCGGGTTGCGGCGCCAGCGCGCCAGGATAGCTTGCGCGGCAGTATTATCGATTCTCTCATAAAGTTGTAGCACTTCGCTCGTCTCGTCCAGGGCCATATTCTGGTCACCCGGTCGGGCCTGGCGGCTGAGGAGGAAGATGGAGGCGAACACCGCCTTGTCGATGTCGACCGCGCGGCAGGCGATCGCAAGGCCCTGTCCGCCCGGGTGGTAAATCAGCCGCTGCATGAGCGCCGGCTCGACCTGGAGCACTTTTCCCAATAGGGCTTCGAACAGGGCGAGCTCGCCCTGCCTCAGCATCTCCACCATCAGCTTGCCGTCGATATGGTCGGATTCGAGCAGTTTGTCGGCGAGGATCGACGCCGCTGGTGGATCGACGCCGTTCTTTTCGTGCTCCTGGAGGGCCGTTTTCGCCGACTCTTCGATCGAAGAATCCAGCCTGCCCGGGTCGAGGTCGAAGTTCTCGAGAATGTGCTCACGCAGTGCCGCCGAAACCCAACCGTACATCCGCTCGGCCAGCTCGGGGCTCAGATCGTGGCGATGGACGAGGGGGTTCTGGTAGCTGTCGACCCGTTTGGACTGGTCGACGAGATAGGCCATGGTCTTGTCGGAGATGTCGGCGTTCTGGTTCTCCAGCAGGCGGACGACGACGCTCTCGTTGCCCGTCTCGACAAGGACATCCGAGACAACCTCGCTGAGCGTGCGGCGCATGGCGATGGCCAACTGGTGCTCGAGGGTTCGGTGGCGGATGATGTCGATGAGCTCCTCGTCCCGGAGCACCTCGCTTTCCACCAGGATCGGAAGCGCGACGTCGATCTCGTCGTTCGCCAGGGTCACGATCAGCTCGCGTGGCGCGTCGAGGTTCCGCGCCAGCTGCTCGGCCAGATGCTTGCGGACCGACATTTCCACGTCGTGAATCAGCCGACGCAGGATGTCCGTCATGAGCGCCAGCTCGCGGTCGGTCAGGGTTGCGTTGTGGGAAGCGAAGTAGTCGCCAATCGTTGCTGCGAGCGCGTTTCTCGATTCAGTCGATTTCTCGCGGGCCATGCTCAGCAGGCGATCTACATCGAGCCTCTTGCTGCTGGTCACGGCGTCGGATTCCACCGCCGCGCGCCGGTCAGAAAGTCGGCTCGGCCACACAGATCTTCTGCAATCAGGCGGCATCGCTGCACCGTTCGCATTTTCCCTGGCACCGCTCGCAAGAGCCCGTCTAGACTGCCGTGGTCCTCCTTTCGCTCCTCGATCCGCCGCAAGCCGCGGGGCAGGTGGGTCGTGAGACTATTTCGGGCGAAATTGGTTAAGATTTCCTTGGACGGGAGCACGACGGGCGATGACAGTCGCAAGCCGATGCCGACGCCGCTGGACCACGGGGTTCGTTGCGCTCGCGCTGGCGGCCGGCTGCGGGCCCGCCATGGGCCAGGGAGACGCCACGCCGGGACAGCGCTTCGAGGTGCGCCCGTCCGACATGCCGCCACCTTTCGCGACCGAAAGCGCGCGCAACCCGCCACGCTCGATCCGTCTGCCCAGGGGGACGGCGCCGCGCGTTCCACCGGGGTTCAAGGCCAACCTGTTTGCCGAGGATCTCGACCATGCGCGGTGGCTCGCCGTGGCGCCGGACGGCGCGGTGTTCCTGGCCCAATCCAAGCCCGGGGTCGTGACGATCCTGCGGGACACCGACGGCGACGGCGTGGCCGACCTCATCCGGCCCTTCGTAACCGGCCTCGCGCGCCCACACGGCCTCGCGTTCCACCAGGGCCAGCTCTACGTCGCCGACACGAAAGCGGTCCGCAGGTATCCGTACGAGAGCGCGCTCGACGGCCCGGCGGGTCCGGCGGAGACGGTGACCCCCGGCGGCGCGCTCGGTTCGGCAAGCGGTCACTGGACTCGCAACATTGCCTTTGGACCCGACGGCCTGCGGTTTTTCGTCGCCATAGGCAGCGCCGGCAACATCGATGTCGAGCCGGAGCCGCGGGCGACGGTGCAGATGTTCGACAAGGACGGCGGCGGCCAGAAAACGTTCGCCTCAGGGTTGCGCAATCCGGTGGGGATCGCCTTCTATCCGGGCACCGACGACCTCTATGTGGTCGTGAACGAGCGCGACGGCATGGGCGACGAGCTCGTGCCCGACTATCTGACGCGCATCGAGGACGGTGATTTCTTCGGCTGGCCCTACGCCTATATCGGCGACAACCCGCAGCCCCGGCTCGCCGAGCTGCGGCCCGACCTCGTGGCCGCGTCGCGAGTGCCCGACGTGCTGTTCCGGTCCCACTCCGCGCCCTTGGGGCTCGTGTTCTACGACGGGGAGCAGTTCCCGCAAGAATATAGAGGCGACGCCTTCGTCGCCCTGCATGGATCGTGGAACGCCGCCGAGCCGCGTGGCTACATGGTGGTTCGCGTGCCTTTCGAGGACCAGCGTCCCCTCGGGCACTACGAGGCGTTCGCCACCGGCTTCTGGGCCGAGGGTCGGGATCGCGCCCGGGTGTGGGGTCGCCCCGTCGGGCTTGCCGTGGCCCGGGACGGCAGCCTCCTCATCGCCGACGACGTGGGTGACCGGATCTGGCGCGTGAGCTTCGAGGGTTGACGGCCTGGCCTCCGCCTGCTTCCTACTGTGATCGATGTATCTTGACCCGCGACTTTGGCCATTCACCCGCGGCGCGCGCTTGCGCATAGCCGGGGCTGCGGCCGTCGGCCTTCTGTCGGTGCTGGCGGGCATCGCGCGCCTGGCGCTCCTGGGGTGGCTGCTGGGGCAGGTGTTCGAGGGGCGCGCCGCGGCCGGGCTGGCCCTCCCAGTGGCGCTTGTCGCCGCCGTGATGGTGTTGCGTGGCGCGCTCGAGTATTGGCGCGCCATGATCGCTCATCGGACTGCGGCGGCGGTCCAGCTCAAGATCCGCGAGCGCCTCTATGACGCGATCGCCCGCCTCGGCCCGGCGTATTTCGGGCAGAAGCGGACGGGCGCCGCCGTGGTCACGATGATCGACGGCGTGGAGCAGCTGGAAACCTATTTCGGCCGGTACCTGCCGCAGCTCTTCGTCGCCGCGGTCACGCCCGTGGCCATGTTCGCCGTTGTCGCCTTCCTCGATCTCCCCGTGGCCGCGCTCATGTGCGCCTTCGCCCTGTTTGCGCTGCTGGCGCCTTCGCTGCTCCAGCACTGGGACCGGAAGAGCAGCCTGGCCCACACCAAGGCCCACCGGGAATTCGGCTCCGAGTTCGTCGACGCCCTCCAAGGACTTGCGACGCTGAAAGCTTTCGGCGAGAGCCGGGCACGGGGACGGCTGCTCGCCGAGCGCGCACACGCCCTCTTCAGGAGCACGATGTGGGTCTTGGCGACCAGCACCCTGACCCGCGGAGTCACGGATTTCGGCATCGTCGCCGGCGCGGCCGCGACCCTGGGGTTGGGCACCCTGCGCGTAGCCCAGGGAGAGATGAGCCTCACGGCGCTGCTGATCATTCTGATGTTGGGGACAGAGGTCTTCCGGCCCCTCCGGGACCTGCGGGCGGTGATGCATGCCGGCATGCTCGGGCGCTCGGCGGCGAAGGGCCTGGCGGGAATACTCGAGGCCCGGCCCGTCGTGGCGGACGTTGGGCCGGACAACGATCCAGAGCCTTCGACGCTTGCGCCGACCATCGCGTTCGACGACGTGACGTTTTCCTATCCCGGTGGCCGCAGACCGGCCCATGAAGGGCTCAGCTTCTCGGTGGCGGCGGGCGAGCGGGTCGGCATCGTGGGGCCGAGCGGCGCCGGCAAGTCGACGATCCTGCGTCTTCTGCAACGCCTCTACGATCCCCAGGCCGGGTCCGTCAGGATCGGCGGACGCGATCTCCGGTCGCTGAATCTGGACCAGGTGCGCGCCCAGCTCGCCGTCGTCGGCCAGGACACCTACCTGTTTCACGGCACGGTCGAGGAGAACCTGCGCGTGGGCAAGCCCGAGGCCACCGCCGAGGAGCTGCGCGCCGCCGCCCGGGCCGCCAACGCGGAGGAGTTCATCTCCCGCCTGCCTCATGGTTATGGGACCGTTGTCGGAGAGAAGGGCATCCGTCTCTCGGGGGGGCAGCGCCAGCGCGTCGCTATCGCCCGGGCGTTGCTGCGCGACGCGCCCATCCTGGTGCTGGACGAGGCGCTCTCGTCGGTGGACGCCGAGAACGAAGCCGTGATTCAACAGGCGCTGGACCGGCTGATCGAGGGGCGCACGACCCTTGTTCTCGCGCACAGGCTGTCAAGCGTCATCTCCGCCGACCGCATTCTCGCGCTGGAGGATGGCCGCGTGGCCGAGAGCGGGACACATGGGGAGCTCATGGCGAGGGAGGGTGCGTATCATCGTCTTATGGTGTCGCAGGCAGGGCGGCGGGGGGAGGAGACGCTCGGGCACGACCTGGCTGACGCCGATCCGGCGCCAGTGGTGCTGGACGCCGAATCCGACCGCGAGGACGACAGGGCGGGGGGAGCCGACGACATCGTCCCTGCCGAAGGCATGGGCTGGATCGCGGCGACCGCGGCGTTGCTCCGTCTGATCGCGCCGCGGCGCGGCCAGTTCACCCTGACCCTTTTCCTCGGCATCGCGCGCGTGTTCGCGTTCATCGGCGTCGGCGCCATCAGCGCGCTGACCGTGGCGGCGGTGAAGGCGGGCGCGCCCACGGGCTGGCTCCTCATTCTGCTCGCCGTCACCGCGCCGGTCGCCGCCGTTCTGCACTGGCTCGAATCATGGACAGCGCACGACATGGCGTACCGGCTCCTGTCCCGGCTGCGCATCGACCTCTTCGAGAAGCTGGACCGGCTGGCGCCCGCCTATCTCGTGCGCCGGCGGACCGGCGATCTGGTGGGGCTCGCGACCGACGACGTGGAGCGGGTCGAGTACTTCTTCGCCCACACGGTGGCGCCGGCCTTCGTCGCCGTGCTGGTTCCGGCCGTGGTCCTCGGCACCCTCGCCGTCCACGGTCCGGCGTTGGCCGTGGGTCTCATGCCGTTCCTCATGGTGGTCGGCCTCAGCCCCTTCGTCATGCGCCGCCGGGTCGACGCGCTGGGCTCGCGCGCCCGCGAGGCCTTGGGCGAGCTGAACGCCCACGCCGTGGACACCATCCAGGGGCTCGACGTCATCCTCGCGTTCCAGCATGTGAGGTCGCGACGGGACCAGTTCACCCGCCGGATCCGCGCCTATCACAGCGTGCGCTTACCATTCTTCCGCGATCTTACATTGCAGACCGCGACGGTCGACGTGGCGACGGGCCTCGGCGGTCTCGTGGTGGTCGTGACCGGGGCCATGCTTGTGGGCGCGGGGACGGTCGATAGCGGCGTACTCCCGCTTCTCACGTTGCTCGCCATGGCGGCGTTCCTTCCGGTGTCGGAAATTGCCGAGGTGAGCCGACAGCTGGCCGATACCTTGGGCGCCACGCGACGGCTGACGGCCATCCACCGGGAGCCCGTCGCGGTGACCGACGGGCCCGGCGTC
>JBHICL010000122.1:0-8154 GCA_046759605.1 Alphaproteobacteria bacterium
AGGGCTCAGGACAGCGACGAGGTCATCTCCGATCGCATGGCCAAGGCGGCCGACGAGATGACCCACTGGACCGAGTACCAGTATGTCGTGATCAACACGGACTTCGAGAACAGCACCCGCCACGTCCAGGCCATCTTGCAGGCCGAGCGGCTCAAGCGCACGCGCCAGATCGGTCTCTCGAACTTCGTCACACGTCTCAGGCAGGGGCAGTAGTGAGGTCCTTGGCGGCCTCGGCAAGCGCGCAGAATTTCTGGATGGAAAGCTCTTCCGCGCGGGCTGTTCCGGCTACCCCGGCCGCCGAGAGCAGGGATTCCGGCGCTTCGGTGAACGTCCTGAGGCTGGTGCGCAGCATCTTGCGTCTCTGCCCGAACGCCGCGCCCGTCACACGTTCAAGTATCGACTTTTCTGCCGGAAACAGCGGTTTTGGCCTCGGGACCAGGCGAACGACCGTCGACAACACCTTCGGGGGCGGGGTAAAGGCCTTCGGCGAGACGTCGAACAACAGGCTTACCTCGCAAAGCCACTGCGTCAGCACCGACAGCCTTCCATAGGACTTCCCCCCCGGTGTCGCCGCCAGGCGTTCGGCCACCTCGCGCTGGAACATGAGCGTCATGTCCCGACACGCTGTCGGTTTCTCCAGCCACTTCAAGAGCAGCCGCGTGGCGGCGTTGTAAGGCAGGTTGGCGATCAGCTTGCGCGTGGGCGGACATACCGATGACAGCTCGACCGTGAGCGCGTCCGTCGGCACGATTTCCAACCGACCCGGAAAAATTTCGGCCAGCTCTTCCAGGGCGGGAATACACCGCCGGTCACGCTCTATCACGATCACGCGTCTCGCGGCGCTGCTGAGGAGCGAACGCGTCAGACCTCCGGGGCCGGGGCCGACTTCGATGACGTTGATGTTTTCGAGCGGGCCGGCGGCACGGACCACGCGGTCCGTCAGGTTGCCATCCAATATGAAGTGTTGACCGAGTGACTTGCGACTTCGCAAGCCGTATCGCGCGATGACGTCTCCGAGTGGCGGCAGGCGATGCTCGAGCGGTCTGCTCACGGCTAGACGGCGCCGTCCCTCACGCTGGCGCGGCGAGCGGCGACGGCACGGGCCATCCGCAGGGCTTCCATGAGACTTGTCGGATCGGCAATGCCGCGGCCCGCGATACCCAGCGCCGTTCCGTGATCTGGCGAAGTCCTGACGATGGTCAGGCCGAGCGTGACGTTCACGCCATGGCGGAAGTCGATGGTCTTGAGCGGGATCAACGCCTGATCGTGATACATGCACAGGGCCGCGTCATAGCGTCGGCGCGCCGTGTCGATGAAGAGGCTGTCCGCCGGCAGCGGTCCTTTTGCGTCGATGCCGAGTTGGAGAAGTTCCTCCACCGCTGGCAGAATGATCTCGATCTCCTCGCGGCCAAGGCTGCCGTTCTCGCCCGCGTGCGGGTTCAGGGCGGCGACCGAAAGGCGTGGCGCTCCGATGCCGAAATCGCGGCTGAGGGCTTCCGCGGCGACGCGGCCGCAGTGAACGATAGCCTCTCGCGATAGTGTTGACACGGCCCGTTGCAGCGGTTGGTGCACGGTCACCGGCACGACGCGCAGTTGTGGGCAGGCAAGCATCATCACGGGTTTGGCCTGATCGCCGCTGAGGCTGGCGACATACTCCGTGAGCCCGGGGTGGCGGAAGCCGGCGCCGTAAAGCACATTCTTTTGGATCGGTAGCGTAACCACCGCCGCCACCTTACCGGACATGGCCAGATCGACGGCCTGCTCGATCGCGAGCATGACGGCGTTTGCGTTGTCGCCATCGGGACGGCCGGGGGTGACGGGGCGGCTCAGAGGAATTGGCCTTACCGGCAGCGCGCGTGGCCATGTGGCTCCAGCGTCGCTCACGTCGTCCACCACCTCGACAGGCACTTCGACCGCAATGGTTCGAGCCAGTGCGCGCAGGCGGTCGGGGTCGTCCAGCACGCAGAACGGCGGCACGTCACGATCACGAGCAATCCACGCTTTCAAACACAACTCGCCGCCGATCCCGGCGGGCTCGCCCATCGTGACGGCCAACGGCCCGGTCGGCGTCGAAGCGCCGGCCATGGCGCCTACACTCTCCGGTCGACGAACGCGGCCCGCCTCAGATCGCGCAGATATCGGCGGGACAGCATGTCGAGGCGCTGGCGGACCAGGGTCTCACGGACCTCATCGCGCACGCTTGCGTCCGGCGCATCGACGCGCTCGCAGATCATGATCAACTGCACGCCTGCTGGCGTCATTATTGGCTCACTGGCCTCGCCGACCTCGAGCGACGAGGCGACCTCGCGCAGCCGGTCGTTGAGATCGCCGATCCGTGCCCGCGCCGGCTCGGGGGGCTGGGGACTGCCCAGATCCTCGGCGAGGCGAGCGAAATCCTCGCAGCCGGTCACCGTCTCGCGGATCTCGACGGCCCTGGCCAGGAGGCTTTCCCGGTCGGTTGGTTCCGCGTCCGCCTCCGCCGTCAGCAACAGCTGGCGCAGTGCCACCTCACTGTCGTTCTGCCCCGCGCCCGTCGGGTCTCGCCGGTCGATCAAAAACAGAATTCGGACTCCGTCGGGACTCGATATGGGGTCCGACAGCTCGCCAACGGTCATCCTGGGCAGGGCGGCGTTGAGAGTGTCTTCCAGCTCGCCATCCTGAACCCACCCGATATCGCCGCCGGTCGCCGCGCTGGCGCTTTGGCTGAACTGACGAGCCACCGCGCCGAAGCTGGCGCCACGTCTGAGCTGGGCGACGAGCTGGTTCGCCAGCGCCATGACTTCGCCCTGATCGTCCGGATCGTCCACCGGAAGGAGGATCTCGGCGACGTGGAATTCCGTCTTGCCCTCGTTCGCGGCGATGCGTTGCAGAATAGTATCGATCTCCTCCTCACCGATCTGGATCGTCGGAACGATGCGCCGCCTCATCAACTTCTGCCAGGCGATTCCGGCTTGGAGCTGATTGTCCAAGGTGACGGGACGGATCCCATTCCGGGCGAGAAAGTCGTCGAGACTATCGGGCGGCAGGTTGTTGTTTCGCTCGATTTGCTGGCGCGCCTGCTTCAGATCGCGGTCGCTCACCCGTATGTTGAGCCGGGTCGCCTCCTGGAACCGGAGACGTTCGTCGATGAGCTGTCGCAGGACCCGGGGTGCGACCCGCCGCTGCTGGTCCGGCGTATCCGGCAGGTTCGAGCTGAAGAGGGCCATTCTGATACGCTGTGTCAGATCGAATATCGAGATGACCTCATTATTGACGACGGCCGCTATGCGCAGGACCCCCTCCTGACCCTCTCCCGGGGGGGCGAACAGCAGGAACGCGGCTGCTAGGACCGCGCGACGCGCAAGCTTGCGCATACTGATGAACTCCGTCCCATGGGCGCTGTATTACCCCACATTGAAGGCTTCGGCAAAGCCCGTCCGCCAGGGTTTCCGACCGCCGCTGGCGCCTAGAACACCTGGCCGCCCTGGATCTGGCCCAGTGTCTTGAAGATTATGCGCACGAAGAACTCCTGGGTTGGGTCGATGTCGCGATTCTGGGTGAAGTTGCGGCGATATTGGGCGGTCATGATCAGGCAGTCGCAGACGTAGGTCAGCGAGGCGCCGTACGAAATTGTGTCGTCGGCCTCGAGGTCGCGTCTCGTGTTCACCGCGACCGACCAACGGTCGGTCAGCCGAGAGTCCAGCTGGGCGAAGACTTCCTGGCGGTCCGCGAACTCCTCATCTTCGTCGAAGAAGACATACTCCAGGTTGAGCCGCAGGGCCGGGGCTCCGACCGACATGTCTACCTCGGCGCGCCGGACGCTGAAGTTGTCCTTGTCCAGGCGGGTCTTGTACAGCAGGTTCAGAAACCGATTTGGGCGGATGTCGATCCGGCCGACGACATCAGAAAAATTGCCGCTCGATTCCGATCCGTCGGGAAAGTCATCATCGCTGATCTGGTACGACTGACCCACCTGTCCGCTGACGCTGCCGCCGGCCACCCCATAAATCCCGGTGCGTAAGCCGTAGGCCAGGCGTGCGCCCTCCTCGACGCGGTCCTTGCCGGTGAAGCGGTTGGAGCTGAACAGGTTGGTCTCGTCGAACTCGTTGTCGATGCTGTCCTCGTTCGGAATATCGTCGTTGTTGGCGTCGCTCGGGCCCGCGAAGAGGGCGGCGATCGGTTCGATAAGCTGCCGGGAACCAGCGGAGCTGCGAGCCCATGGATAACGCCACAAGAGTGAAAGCTGGGGAAAGATCCGTCCGGTGAGTCCGTCGTCCACACTTGGCTGAGGCGGGATCGATTCGTCACTGTTGGCGACATTATAGACGTCGGCCTGTGTCGTTACCTTGAGCGTGTATATATCGCCGAGGCGGCCGAAATAGGGTGCCTGCCAGCCGCCCCGGAACGAAAGACGCTGATCATCGATCCCGTCGGCCCGACTGAGCGCCTGGAAATTCGCCTCGAGCGAAAACCGTCCGCCGAAATCGTTGGGCTCTCCGACAAACAAATAGTCCAGCTTGGGGGCAACGACGGGAATCTCCTCCTGCACGTCCTCGTTCCTGAGCCCCTGGAAATAAAGGGCTTCGGCGCGCGCGTAGTTGCGTCCACGAAAGCCCTCGACGAAGGCGGTGCTGGTGAGGGTGTCCTCCTCGCTGATGTTGAACCGCTTGAGATAAGTGTCGTCGGTGGTGGCGCGAATCTGCGTGCCCCAGCGCCAGGTGTCGTCGATGTCGAAACGCGTCCGTCCGTCGATATGGCCGCGGAACTGATCGTTGTTGTTTGTCCTCTCGGTCTGGGTGCCACTTCCGCGAACGGACAGCTCGCCGTCGACGAACCGTTGCCGGTACCGGGCCTGGCCGACGATGGACTCCTTGGTCGTGATCAGCGGATTCAGGAGCAGGTCCTTGTCTGGCGTGATGGCCCAGAAGAAGGGAATCTGCAACGTGGTTCCGAGATCGGAAGAACCGCCGAATTGCGGAGCGAGGAAGCCGGTCCGCCGCTTGACGGTCGGGTCCGGATGGCGGAAGTACGGGGTATAGAACACCGGTACGCCGAGGATCTCCAGCCGGGCATCGCGGTAGATCACGTCTCGCGTGCGCTGATCGTGCAGCACCCGGACTGCTTTGATTTGCCAGAGCGGTGAGCCCGGCTCACGTCCCTCGCATTCCTTGCACGGTGAATAGACGGCACGGTTGAGCTCTGTCTGAACGCCGCCGATCCGTCGTCCGGTGACCGCCGCCAGGCGCGAATCGTCCGCCAGCAGCATCTGGAAGCCGCGCACGAAGCCTTCCCGCATCTCGTCCGCCAGCTCGACGAACTCGGCAAAGATGACCTCCCCCGTGGGCTCGAGGAGGACGACGTTGCCCGACGCCGTTACGACTCCGGTCCGACGGTTGTAGGTCACCGTATCGGCCAACAGGATTCGCTCGCCCTGGGATATTTCGACGTTTCCGGTGGCGGTTGCGAGGTCGAGCTCCTCGTCGAACGTGAGCTCGTCGGCGGTGAGCAGCGCCGGGACGTCCGTCGGGATCGGCTCTTGCGTCCGACCTGACGCGGTCGGCCAGACGATCCACAGGGCAGCCATTGCCAGGACCGTGAGGCTGCTCGCCCAACCCCCCCGGCACCCCATTGGCCTCACCCATCCTCCAGATGCAGCAGAAAACTCAACCCGAGCGCCAAAGTGAAAACGGCCGGCATAAATGCGGAAAAGATCACCGGTACGCCCGTGCCCAGTCCGAGCGCGTGCACGATGTTGGTAAGCAGGTACAAGGCGAAGCCCGTGACCACCCCGACACCGATGAGCGCGCCGGTTCCACCGCGTCGGGAGGGGCGGAGCGAGAACGTGACTGCGACCATGACGATGGCCATGAGCAGAAGCGGCTCCGCCAGCAGGCTGTAGAGACGCAGTTGGTGGGACACCGAGGAGAAACCCGTATCCTCCAGGACCTTGATGAAACCGGGGAGCTGCCAGAGCGAGATCGTCTCGGGGCTGGCGAAGCTTTCCTGTATCTTTTCGGCAGTAAGATCGGTCTCGAAGCGATAGGTCTCGTGCCGGCGACCCGGCAGATCGGGTCCCGTCATCCAGGCACTGTCGAGCTCCCAGTAGCCCTCGGTGAGGCGCGCGGATGCCGCATCGATCCGGCCGGCAAACCGATCCCTCCCTTCGAACAGGAAAACGATGACGTCCTGGAGCTCCATCTGCGCGGGCACCACTCGTCGGGCATGAATGACGGCCTCGTCCCCGCCAGTATCCACCTGCCTGAGCCACATGCCCGAGGAGGAGACGGCGAGCAGCGAGGACTTGCCGGAAACGTAGCGGCCTTCCAGCTCCTCGAACTTGGAGAGCATGATGGCGGCCGCGGGGTCCAGCAGGGTTATCTTGATCATGCCGATCACGAATGCGAGCAACAGGGCCGGCTGGAGGAACTGCCAGACCGAGAGCCCTGCCGCACGGACCACGACCAGCTCGTGCGCACGTGTGAGTCGGACGAACGCCACCATCGTGCCGTAGAGCACTGCGAATGGAATAATTTCCTGTAGCAGGTGCGGGATATGCAGGAGCGCCATTCTGAAGACGATGTCGAACGTCGCTTCCGGCTTTCCCGCCGCGCGTCGGACCAGCTCTATCAGGTCGATGAGCAGGATGACGGCCATGACGGCCGCCATTACGGCTACGAACCAGAACAGGAACAGCCGAGCGATATAGCCAGAGATCGTTCGGGACCGGAACATGTCTGCGATTACCCGGCCGGCGCCATGCTCATCGTATCACCTCGCCGCCGCCTGCGACGGAAAAGCGCTATGACCGCGGTAATCGAGGCGGCGAGGGGCACGGCGTAGAGGAGCGGGATAAGCGTCAGCGATTTCGCCGCGGCGTTGGCGAGTCCAAGGCTCGATGACTGCAACAGGATCGCGCACCCAACCGCGCCTAGAACGCGTATCATCTGACCGCGGCGATCGAAATCGCCCGAGAGCAGGCTCGCGAGGGCGATGGCCACGAGTGCGAGAACGTTGAGGGGTGCCGACAGACGCCGGTGTCCCTCGGCAATCAGGTTCGTCGCATAGGCCTGGTCGTGTGGCGTATCGGCGGGCTGCAGAAGCTCGCCAAGGAAGCGTTCCTCGGGCTCGCGCCACCGCCACCTCAGTGTTTCGTCGATCATGCTGAGATCGACGGAGTTCTGCTCGAAGTATAAGAGCAGCAGCCGCCCGGTGTCCGAATCCACCTCCTGGCGGTTGCCATCGAACATCACCACCTGGCGCCCGTTCTCCGTTTCCATCACCGCCCCTCGCTCCGCCATGATCGTGATCGGCTTCTCGCGATCGCGGGCGTCGTGGATGAATATCCCGAGCAGCTCTCCGTCGGGTTCCCGCGCCCGAACATAGACGGTGATGCCGTCGACCGGCGTGTTGAACCGGCCTTCCTGCAACATCACGCTGCCGAAGTTGTGGCGAAACGAAGTTTCGAGGTTCTTGAAGGTGCCGTAAGAGACCGGCAGGAGATACAGGTAGAGAAAGTACGTGGTTCCGGTCACCACGGCCGTGAGAAGGATAGCAGGCTTGGCTAACCCGAGATGGCTCAGGCCCGCGGCCCGCATGACAACGAGCTCGCTATCGGTGACGAGCTTGTTGTACACGAACAAAACCGCCGTGAAGAGCGCTATCGGCAGAATGATGGCGAAGAACGTCGGCAGCAAGAGAGCCGTCAGTTCCAATAAGGCGCTTGGCGGCAGGCCGCGGCTGACGACGAAATCCACGAGCCGGAGTGAGCGGACGAGGGTTACGAGAGCGGTGAGTACCAGGGCCACGAACAAGGTGGCGATGATCAGTTGTCTCAGGATATAGCGATTGATGCTGTTCATCGCTTGCCGTGGGGCCCTTCCCGCCAGGGCGCTCCGAGAAAGGCATGAACCGGATAGAGGCATCGCGGCTCAGGGGCCAGCAACGACTTTTAACAGATCGGAGGCGGGCGTGAAATACCGCAGGCCCGGACGCAACGTCGTCGTCACCTTGCGCTGCGGCGGCCGCTGTTCTAAATCGTGACGCATGGTTTCCACGCCGTGATCCTTCAGGGTGTCTTCATGGGGGTGTCTTGATGAGACTGTCATTTGCCGAACCGACGCTGCCGGACAAGGGCGCCGTGGTGGTCGGCGTTTCCGAAGGCGGCAAGCTGACGCC
>JBHICL010000123.1:0-8147 GCA_046759605.1 Alphaproteobacteria bacterium
TTCCTCGCCGGTGGCGAGTTCCCGATCCCCGTGGCCCAGAGCGACGACTCGATCACCATCGAGTTCAAGCAGTTCGGCGTGGCCGTGGACTTCAACCCCACGGTGCTGTCGCCCGAGCGGATCAGCATCCAAGTGCGTCCCGAGGTGAGCGAGCTGACCGACGAGGGGGCGATCGAGATCGGCGACATCCGCGTCCCCGCTCTCAGCGTGCGTCGCGCCGAGACCACTGTCGAGCTGGGCAGCGGACAGAGCTTCGCCATCGCCGGCCTGTTGCAGAACAACACGCAGAACGTGGTCTCGAAGCTGCCGGGTCTGGGCGATCTGCCGATCCTGGGCCGTTTGTTCCGCTCGGACCGGTTCCAGCGCGACGAGACCGAGCTGGTGATCATCGTCACGCCGTTCATCGTGCAGCCGAGCTCCGAGGGTCCGATGGCCAGTCCCCTCGACGGCTACCGTCCCGCGACGGATCTCGAGCGCATCTTCTTCGGCAAGGTGGCTCGTGAAGGCACCACGCAAGGTTCGTCCGGACCCGTGGGTGGGCAAGGTGTGCGCCTGCTGGGTTCGGCCGGGTTCACGTACTGAGAAATGAGGAGCGCCATGAAGACCAACAGTAGAGAGAAGATGCTGAAGCGGATGCAGGCGAGCCTGGCACCGCGGATGCTCCTCACGGCCGCGGGCCTTGCTCTTGCAGCCTGCCAGCCGGGCGTCACGGCGTGGAGCGAAGAGCAGTCTCCGAAGGAGATCACCGTCGAGCGCATCTCCATGAGCATGGCGGTGACGCTCGCCGCCGACGGCCGCTCGCTGCCGCCCGCCGAGGCCGCCCGGGTGAGGGCGTTCCTCGCCGAGCAGGGCGAGCTGAGCAATCTTCGCGTCACGCTCACGGCCATCGGGCGGCAGCCCGAGGCCAGTATCCAGGTCGTCGAGGACTTCCTCGTCGCGAGCGGCTTGCGCCGGCTCCACATCGCCCGGATGGACGGCACGGCCGCGGGACCGGGCAGCGTCGAGATCATGACCGACCGCTACGTGGCCTCGCCGCCGGCATGCCCCGACTGGAGCCGCGCCAACATCGTCGACGGCAGCAACATGAACTCCAGCAACTTCGGCTGCGCCACATCGACGAACCTCGTGAAGATGGTCGCCGATCCGCGTGACCTGGTCATCGGCCGAGGTCTTGGCGCGCACGTCGGGCCGCGCGCCACCCAGCCGGTCAGGCGCTACGGCCTCGACGATGTAAAGCCTTTGCCGCAACGCGAAGGCAACATAACCACCGACCAATAGGTGAGAAAATGACTACGGTTCTGGAAAAAGTCGTCAAAGACACACCTGCCGGGCACGCGGAGATCGTCGCCTTCGTCACCGATCAGACGACGGTGGAGGCGGTGCGCGCGGTGCTTGCCGAGCTCAAGCTGGAAGACGAGTCGTCGGTACAGCGCGGCGACGCCGCGAGCTGCGTCGAGTATCTCAAGGCGTCATCGTCGCCCCGGCTTATCATCGCCGACGTTTCCGGCTCCGACCTGCCGCTTTCGCAGGTCCATACGCTGGCCGAGGTCTGCGAGCCGCGGGTCCGCGTCGTGATCATAGGCGAGCAGAACGATGTCGGGTTGTTCCGCGAGCTCATGCAGCTGGGCGTGTCGGACTATGTGGTGAAGCCGATCACGGCCGAGTTGATGCAGCGTGCGATCCTGGTGGCCGAAGGCAAGCTTCAGGCCTCGGCCCAGGGCCAGCGATCCGGAAAGGTCATCGCCGTCAATGGTGCGCGTGGCGGCGCCGGCACGACGACGCTCGTCGCCAACGTGGGCTGGCTCCTGGCGGATCGTAACCGGCGCCGGGTGTCGCTCGTCGACCTCGATCTCCACAACGGCGCCCTGGGGCTCATGCTCGACGTGCGGCCGACCAACGGGCTTCGGGAGGCGTTGGAGCACGCCGACCGCATCGATGAGCTGTTCGTGGACCGCCTTACGGTTCCGCACAGCGAACGGCTGTCGATCATTTGTGGCGAGGAGCCACTCTATGAGCACGTGGCAGCTGAGACCGGGGCGGCCGACGCGCTTTTCAACGTGCTGCGACACCGTTCCCATTACATCATCGTCGACCTGCCGCGCAGGACGGATCCCGTCTTCCAGCACATCACCGCCGCGGCCGACATCAGGATCATCGTCGCCGACCAGACGCTCGCGTCGGTGCGCGACGTGATGCGCCAGCTGAGCGCGGCCAGGGAGGACGCCAATCCGGCCCAACGCACCATGCTGGTGGTCAATCAGCGTTCTCAGCCATGCAAGGGCGACGTCCCCATCGAGGAGATGGAGCGTGCCCTTGGCCGCAAGGTGGACCACGTCATTCCCTTTGGCCGAGGTGGCGTCACGGCGGCCGGCAATCTCGGTGAGCCGGCGACCAACGGCCGGAGTGCGGTGACCGACGCCATACATGCCATCGTTGCCGACCTCTCGGGCGGCACGGCCGAGATCATCCCGTTCTGGAAAAAACTCCTGCGGAGTGCCTAAGCCATGTTCGGCAAGAAAGTCGAAACCGAGACGCCCACACAAGCTCCGGCCCCGTTCGCCCCACAGCGGGCCGCGGAACCGGAGACGTCGTGGAGTGACGGCAACGCGCCCGCGTCCCGGCGCAACGGTGGCACCGAGGCGGTCCAGGAGAACATCCGGCAGCAGCTCCTCAGACGCATAGAGCCGGCCGCGGCGGTGAAAATGTCGCGCAAGCGCCTGTTGCGCGAGGTGGAGAAGCTGGTTGGCGAGATCGCCAACGAGGAGCGTTTGCAGCTCAACCAACGCGAACAGGCGAGCATCGCCACCGAGCTGCTGGACGACATGGTCGGCGTCGGACCGATCGAGCCGCTACTCGCCGATCCCAAGGTCACGGACATCCTGGTCAACGGTCCGCATCAGATCTACGCCGAGGTAGCGGGCAAGTTGCGGCTGACCGACCTGCGCTTCCGCGACGACACGCACGTGCTGAACGTGTCGCAGCGCATCGCCGCCTCGGTCGGCCGGCGAATCGACGAGGCGAGCCCGATGGTGGATGCGCGTCTTTCCGACGGCAGCCGCGTCAACATCATCGTGCCGCCGCTGTCGCTGGTCGGGCCCTGCATCTCGATCCGTAAGTTTACCACCCAGTCCAAGAGCCTCGAGTCGATGGCGCAGCAGGGCGTGATGTCGCACGCCATGGCGAAGGTGCTGGCCATCGCCGCGGCCTCGCGCCTCAACATCATCGTTTCCGGCGGTACCGGCGCCGGCAAGACGACGCTCATGAACGCCCTCTCGCAGATGGTCAATCCGGAAGAGCGCATCGTCACGATCGAGGACGCGGCGGAACTGCAGCTGCAGCAGCCCCACGTGGTCAGCCTCGAGACGCGGCCGCCGAACATCGAGGCCCAGGGCGAGATTACCCAGCGTGAGCTGGTGAAGAACGCTCTCAGAATGCGGCCGGACCGGATCATCGTCGGTGAGGTTCGCGGCAGCGAGACCTTCGACATGTTGCAGGCCATGAACACCGGCCACGACGGCTCGATGTCGACGATCCACGCCAACAACCCGCGCGACGCACTCGTCCGTCTCGAGAACATGGTCATGATGGGCTCCATGAACATGCCCATGCGCGCCATTCGCACCCAGATCGTGGGCGCCGTGGACATGATCGTCCAAATGCAGCGCATGCGCGACGGCTTCCGCCGGGTCTGCCAGGTGAGCGAAGTCATCGGCATGGAAGGCGACGTGGTCATCACCCAGGACCTGTTCACCTACGAGTACGAGGGTGAGAACCCCGACGGCACACTGCGCGGGACCCACAAGGGCCATGGTGTGCGACCGCGGTTCTCGCAGCGGGCGTCCTACTTCGGTCTGGAAGACACTTTGCTGGAAGCAATGGAATGCAAGCGCTCGAACTCATGAACTCCGGCGCCGGGCTGATCGCCGTCATCACCGTCGCGACGCTGGCGTCGTTGGTCGTCGTGCTCGGTAATGGCCGTGGCGGCCAGCTCAAGCGCATCAAGGACAGGCTCGAGTCCCTGAAGCAGAGTCAGGCTCCCGAGATAAGTATCGTCGTGGAGCCCAAGGACGATGACTCCGAGTCAGGCCGGCCTCGCGGCGGGTACCTCTTGGCGGCCCTCAACCGCCGCTATATCCGCATTGGCGGCGCGATCGCGGTGCCACAGCTCGTGCTGGCCGGGCTCGTCGCCGGCGTAATCGCCTACGTCCTGGCGGTCCAGGTTTTCCGGCTCCAACCGCTGATGGCGTTGGCGCCATCGGCGCTCGCCTTCGCCTTCGGCTTCCGCACCCTGCGTGCGCGGAAGGAGAACAAGCGGCGGCAGACGTTCCTCAACGCCTTTCCAGATGCCATCGACCTGATTGTCCGCGCCGTGCGCGCCGGCATCCCGGTGACCGAGACCATGTACCTCGTGGCGGAGGAAGCGGCCCCGGCCGTGGCCCTGGAGTTCCGCAAGATGTCGGACGAAATGGCGCTCGGCGTCGATATGCAGCAGGCGCTCAACGATGCCGCGGAGCGAGTCGGCGCGGCGGACTTCAACTTCTTCGTCGTGAGCCTGATGCTACAGCGCGAGACCGGCGGCCATCTGGCGGAGACGCTGGAAAATCTCGGCGGCGTCATCCGCCGGCGCAAGGAGATGCGGCTGAAGATCAAGGCGCTCACCTCCGAAGGCCGCACCTCCGCCAAGATCGTGGGCGGGGTGCCATTCATCGCCATCGGCGCCATCATGGTGCTCAGGCCCGAGTACATTTTCCCCTTTTTCTCCGACCCGACCGGCCGGATCATGCTCGCGACCGCCGCGGGCATGATCGCGACCGGCATCATGACAATCCAGCGCATGACGAGGACCCCGGAATGAGCGCCTTGGACACCCTCGACCGCATTGCCGGCGACACGCTGCTTGAAGGGCCGGTGATGCTGGCCATGGCGTTGGTCGTACTGATCAGCCTGGCCGTCGCTTTCCGCCCGCGGTGGAGAGACCGCCTCGCGGCGCGCCTCGAGTCCCTTCATACCTACGGCAACACCGACGTATCGCTGCTCGCGCAGGACGCCGGGGTCGAGGAGGAAGCGGCGGGCTACTCCAAGCGCCTGAGCGCCACGCTGGTCCGCATTCTCGGGCCGCTTCCGCTGATCGGCAAGAAGGAGCAGGCGAAGATCGAGAAGCATCTCGCCCGCGCCGGCATCAGGGCGCATCACGGCGTGCCACTGTTCATGTTGGCCAAGTTGACGTCGGCCGTCTTGCTCGGGCTGCTTGGCCTCGCGTTCGCGTTCGCCAACCCGGCGTTCGAGCTGCCTTTCGCCGCGATCATTCTGGCGACGGCCGCGAGCGCTGTTGTGGGCGGCCTCGTGCCGGAGACGGTCCTCAAACGGATTGGCTTCGCGCGGCGAAAAAGAATAGCCAAGGCCCTCCCCGATGCCATGGACCTTCTGGTGATCTGTGCCGAGGCGGGCCTCAGCCTGGATGTGGCGATCGACCGTGTCGCCCGCGAGATGCGAATGGCGGCGCCGGATCTCTCCAATGAGCTGGACATCACCGTGGCCGAGCTGCAGCTTCTGTCGGACCGCAAGCAGGCGCTCGACAACCTGGCTTACCGAACCGATCTGGAGTCGCTGCGGGGCGTTGTCACGACGCTGACCCAGGGCCAGAAGTACGGCACGCCGCTGTCCCAGTCGCTTCGCGTGCTCGGCAAGGAAATGCGGACGGCGCGGGCGCTGGCCGTCGAGGAACGCGCCGCCCGGCTGCCGGCGATGATCAGCGTGCCGCTCATCGTGTTCATCCTGCCAGCCATTTTCGTGGTCGTCGGCGGGCCCGCGATCCTCGAGGTGACCCGCGTGTTCCGGAGTCTTTGAGCATGGCCACGGGTTACGCCCTGACCCACTCGTTCAAGCAGCCCACGGAGAGGAGGCTGATGATGCGTACCAAGCTTTCCCATAGCTTGCCCAGGTTTGCCGGAGTCGTGGTTGCGGCCTTTGCGCTCGGCGCATGCGCCACCAACGAACAGCTCATCAGCGGACCGGAGCCGACGAACATCGTCGAGTCGGACAGAAACAGCCATATGCAACTGGCCACCGCGGCGCGCGCCGGCGGCGACTACGCGACCGCGATCCGTCTGCTGCGTCGCACCGTTGATTCCCACCCCCTGGACGTGGAGCCGCTGATCGAGCTTGGCGACACGCTGCACGAGGCCCGCGCATACGACAAGGCGATCGAAGCTTTCGAGCGCGCCAGGTTCCTGGCGCCCAAGAACCAGCTGGCCCATTCGGGCCTCGGGCGGGCCAACCTGGGCCTGCGCCAGCCGTACGACGCGCTGAAGCATTTCGACGAGGCGCTCAGGATCGCACCCCAGGACCTGGTTTCAATGAATGGTCGGGCTGTCGCGCTGGACATGGTCGGCCGTCACGATGAAGCGCAGGACACATACCGCCAGGCGCTGGATCTACAGCCCCGCAATCATCTCGTGCAAAACAATCTTGCGCTCTCGCTGCTTCTGACGGACCGCTATGGCGAGGCCGTCGAGATCCTCGAGCGGCTGTCGTTCGCGCCGGATGCCACGCCGCAAATGCGGCAGAACCTTGCATTGGCCTATGGCCTGATGGGCGACATGGAAGTTGCCGCCCAGGTGGCGCGGATGGACCTCGACCCCGGCATGGTCGAGAACAACCTGAGATTTTACCAGGTGATCAGGGCGCACTCGAACCCGCAGTTGCGGTCGGCGCCCCTTGTCAGTCGATGATACGGGAACGCCATCTTTGCCGAGGTGCTCCCGGCGTGTTCCGGGCGATCGGAGTCGAGCCGAGCAATCTCCGCCTACGGATGTAGGGGGGCGTCGAGCGTGGGGGCCGGTGGCGCCGGCGCCGGCCCCCACGCGTTCACTGGTGCCGGCGGCCGCTACGGGTCTCAGTGAAAGGGCTGGGGCTCGCCGTAATCCCCGACATAGACCGTGTGGGTGACGACGCCGGCGTCCGGTTCCCAGATGTGGAGCAGGATGGCCGGCGGCTCATGGCCCCAGCGGCTTTCGGCCTGTGGCGAGAGGTCGAGGAGAAACTGGTGCGCGGTGGCGGGTGCGGTCACGGCCACCGTGCCGGCCCAGCGGATCTGGATCGGCCGGTGCACGTGGCCGCACAACACGCGTTCGATGCGCGGGTAGCGACGGACGATCTCCGCCAGCGCCTCGGCGCCCTCGAGCCCCAGCTCGTCGATGGCCTTCATATGCGTCTTGAAGGGCGGATGGTGCAGCAGCACGATCGTCGCTCGCTCGGGGGCGCGGGCGAGCTCGCGCTCCAGCCAATCCAGGCGCTCCGGGCACAGCCGGCCGCCGTCGCTGCCCGGGAGCAGGGTATCGAGGGCGATGAGGCGGAGCGGATAGTTCTCCACCGTGTAGTGCAGGAACTCCCCATCGACCGGCAGGTAACGCGGCGCCAAGGCGGCGCGCATGTTGTCGCGGTCGTCGTGGTTTCCCGGAATCACGTAGCAGGGGACCGCCAGCTCGTCGAGCAGCTTCGCGAGCCGGGCATACTCCGCGGCCCGGCCGTCGAAGGTCAGGTCCCCGGTTCCCAGCACGACGTCCGGCCGGGGCGCCATCCCGTTGATGTGGGCGATCGAGCGCGCAAGGTGCTCCCCGGTGTCGAGCTTGCCGAACGCCAGCTCGCCATCCGCAACCACGTGGGGATCGCTGAACTGCGCTATCAGCATGCCTCGAGCCTTCGTCGCCGCCTCGCGTAACGTTACAGCTCCACCCCTCCGGCTGTCCACGACCGCCCATGGCGGCGGGCGCCGGGCCGCCGTAGGATAAGACGGTTGAGACCCCGGGGAGGTCCATGGAACAGCGACCAAGGCGCTTATGGGCGGACATGACGGCGGCCGAGATCGCCGCCCTCGATACCTCCCGTCTCATCGCGGTCCTGCCCGTGGCCGCGATCGAGCAGCACGGGCCACATCTGCCGCTGGCGGTCGACGCCATCATAGCCCAGGGGATACTCGATCACGCCCTCGCGCTCATCCCGGATGAGCTGCCGGTGACAGTGCTGCCGTTGCAAGCGGTGGGGTACAGCGTCGAGCACGGCGCCTTCCCCGGCACCTTGAGCCTTTCCGCGGAAACCCTGGCGGCTTCGTGGCGCGAACTCGGTCGGTCCCTCGCCGATGCCGGGGT
>JBHICL010000124.1:0-8142 GCA_046759605.1 Alphaproteobacteria bacterium
CGTAGGGGCGAGTGATGGGCCGCCGCCTGCCGCCGCTCAACAGCCTGCGCGCCTTCGAGGCCGCGGCGCGGCATCTGAGCTTCACGCGCGCCGCAGAGGAGCTGAACGTCACCCAGGCCGCGATCAGCCATCAGGTGAAGGCGCTCGAGGAGCACCTGGGCCTCAGGCTCTTTCGAAGGCTCAACCGGGCCCTCGTGCTCACCGAGGAGGGTCAGCGCTACTTTCCAGCGGTCCGCGACGGACTGGACCTGCTGGCGACGGCGACGGGCCGACTGCTCGAACGCGAGAACACCGGCCGGCTCACCATATCCGTGACCGCGTCCTTCGCGGCAAAATGGCTGGTGCCCCGGCTGGCCCGTTTCCGCGCCGTCCAACCCGATATCGACGTGCGCGTCCACGCCTCGGACGAGGCCGTGGACTTCATCCGCGACGAGGTCGATCTTGCAGTGCGCTACGGCGCGGGGGGCTGGCCAGGCCTGAAGGCCGACCTGCTGCTCCGCGAAAGCTTCTTTCCGGTGTGCAGTCCCCGGCTCCTGGAGGCGGCACGCCCCCTGCGCGAGCCTAGGGACCTCGAGTGGCATACGCTGCTTCACGAGGATCGCATGCTTACGGACTGGCAGACCTGGCTCACGATGGTGGGCGTGACCGGCGTCGACGCCAGCCGTGGCCCGCTCTTCAGCCACGGCAGCAACATGATCGAGGCCGCCGTCGCCGGACAAGGCGTCGCCCTGGGGCGTTCGCCCCTCGTCGACGACGATCTCGCCGAGGGCCGGCTCGTGCGGCCGTTCGACGCCAGCATCGCCGGGGACTGGGCCTACTACGTCGTCTGTCCCCATGCCACCGCGGACAATCCGCGGATCGCCGTTTTTCGCGACTGGCTCCTGGCCGAGGCGTCGGGCGCCACCGACCAGGGCTAGCCCTCTCCGCTGCCGCGCGCCTGGCGCGGATCAGGGTTGCGCGACGGGTGCTTTCCGAGAGTTCGGGGCTGTCCTAACATTTCCCGCGTGACCCACCCACGGCAGGACATGGCAGCCCTGGCGCCTCGCCCGCGACCAGCCGAGACAATGCCGCCGCCCGCCCCGGCCGAGGACGGCGAGGGACGCGGGCGCACCGAGCGTGGCCCCGATCGTGGCCGCGGCATGTCCAGCATGGTGCGCGGCGCGTTGCTGATGACCGGGGCCGCGTTCGGCTTTGCGATCATGCTCGTGCTCGTCCGCCAGATCTCGGTGGAGCTGCATCCCTTCCAGATCGCGTTTCTGAGGTTTGGCTTCGGCGTTATCTTCCTTATGCCCTGGCTGCTGCGCCGCGGCGCCGCCGGGTGGCGTACCGCGCGGTTCGATCTGCAGCTCTGGCGCGCGGCCGCGACGATCCTGACGACGCTCCTGTGGTTCTCGGCCATCGCCCTGTTGCCCCTGGCCCAGGCGGTGTCGCTGAACTTCACCATTCCTCTGTTCGCGACCATGGGGGCGGCGCTGTTTCTCGGCGAGACGGTTCGGCTCAGGCGCTGGACAGCGACCGCGGTCGGGCTTTTCGGGACGCTCGTTATCCTGCGTCCCGGCTTCGCCGAGCTGAGCTGGCCGATGGTGTTGCCGATCGCGGCCGCAGGCACGATGGCGGCGGCCACCCTCATCATCAAGGTGCTCACGCGCACGGACTCGGTCTGGACGGTGGTGGTCTATCAGAACGTCCTGCCGCTGCCGTTCTTCCTGATCATCGCCTTGTTCGTCTGGCAGACGCCGTCCTGGATCGCGCTCGGACTCACCGTGCTGGTGGCGCTCCTCGGGACAATCGCGCATGTGCTGCTCACACGCGCCTTCAGCCTGGTCGACGCCTCGGCCATCGTGCCGTTCGACTACAGCCGCCTGCCTTTCGCCGCATTCATCGCCTTTCTCGCTTTCGGCGAGGTGCCGGATGTCTGGACCTGGGCGGGGGCGGCGATCATCGCCGGCGCGGCGATCTACATCGCACGCCGCGAGGCCTATCTCGAGCGCACCGGCCGGCGCGCGGAGACCGCTCAGGTCCGGCCGCCAAGCCCCTACCCCACGCCCTGAACGGTGTGCAAACGCCGCGTCGCGCCGCTATAAAGGCGGCGATGGATGCCCCCGAACAGCCCAGTGCTCGCGCGACGGACGCGGTGGACCGCGGCGAGCTTCTGCACGACCTGTGGTACTACGCGATGCCCAGCCGCGCGCTCGGCCGCGGACGCACGGTCGCCAAGACACTTTTCGGGACGCCGCTCCTGTTCGGGCGCACCGATGATGGCGATGCGTTTTCGCTCATCGATATCTGTCCCCATCGGGGCATGCCGTTCCGTTACGGCCATTTCGACGGGCAGGAGGTCGAGTGCTGCTACCACGGCTGGCGCTTCGACCGTACCGGCGCCTGCACGGCCATCCCGTCGCTGGTGCCGGGGCAGCACATCAACCTTTCGCGCATTCGCGCGCGGCGTTTTCCCTGCCACGAGAGCCACGGCAACCTGTGGGTCTTCGCCGGGGTCGATGCGGGCGTGGCGCCACCGCCGCCGGCGATCCCCGACATCGGCGCCCGGTCGCCACGGATCGTCGAGCGCATGTATTTTCCCTGCCATGTGGACCACGCCGTCGTCGGCCTCATGGACCCCGCGCACGGACCTTTCGTTCACCAGGCCTGGTGGTGGCGTTCGCGCCGCTCGGTCCATGAGAAGGCGAAGGAGTTCGCGCCGTCGGAGCTCGGCTTCCGCATGCTGCCACACGCGCCGTCGAGCAACTCCGCCGGTTACAAGCTGCTCGGCGGGAAACCGACGACGGAGATCACGTTCCGTTTGCCGGGAGTACGGATCGAGCATATCCGCGTCGGCGAGCGCGCGGTCGTGGGCCTCACGGCGGCGACGCCCATCGACCACAGGTCCACGGAGCTGCACCACGTCATCTACTGGACGATCCCCTGGCTCTCGGCGCTCAGGCCGGCCCTCCGACCCTTCGCCCGCGCTTTTCTGAGGCAGGACCGCGACATCATGGTCAAGCAGCAGGATGGGCTCGCCCACGACCCGTCGCTCATGCTCATCAACGATGCCGACATGCAGGCCAGGTGGTACTTCAAGCTGAAACGCGCCTGGCAAACCTCGCGCGCGACGGGCTGTCCCTTCGAGAATCCGGTGCGCGAGACGACGCTGCGCTGGCGCAGCTGAGCGACCCAAGGGGGCCGAATGAAGCTCAGAGACACGGCGGCGATCGTCACCGGCGGCGCCTCGGGGCTGGGTGCGGCGACCGCGCGCCATCTGGCCGGGGCGGGCGCCAGGGTCGCCATCCTCGATCGCGACGTGGAAGCGTCCCGAGCGGTGGCCGAGGGGCTTGGCGGACTGGCGGTGGAATGCGACGTGTGCGACGCGGCGAGCGGCGAGCGCGCTTTCGCGGAGGCGTCCTCGGCCCAGGGACCGGCCCGGGTGCTGGTGAACTGCGCCGGCATCGCCCCACCGCGGCGCATTGTGGGGCGCGATGGTCCGTTGCCCCTCGAGGAGTTCGATGCCGTGGTCCGTGTCAACCTGACGGGCACGTTCAACATGATCCGACTCGCCGCGGCCGGCATGTCCGGCCTCGAGCCCGACGCAGAGGGGGAACGGGGGGTCATCGTCAACACCGCATCGGTCGCGGCCTACGAGGGCCAGATCGGCCAGGCGGCCTACGCGGCGTCGAAGGGCGGCGTGGTGGCGCTCACGATTCAGTCGGCGCGGGAGCTCGCCTCCCGGGGCATCCGGGTCGTGACCATCGCGCCGGGCATCTTCGAAACGCCGATGCTCAAGAGCCTCAAGGCGGAGGTTCAGGAGAGCCTGGCGGCGGCCGTACCCTTCCCCAGGCGCCTCGGCCGGCCGGAGGAGTTCGCGCGGCTCGTTGGGCACATCGTCGACAATCCGATGCTGAACGGCGAGGTCATTCGACTCGACGGCGCCATCCGCATGCCCCCGCGCTAGGGGGAGTCCGCGCTCGCGAGCTTGTCCAAGAACCGGGCGAGGGTGATGTCGAGGTCGGTGACGCCGCCGGCATCGTGGGTCGCGAGTGTGACCTCGACCCGGTTATAGACGTTGAACCACTCGGGGTGGTGGTTCATCTTCTCGGCCCGCAACGCCACCCGGGCCATGAAGCCGAAGGCCTCGTTGAAATCTCCGAACACGAACGTCTTCTCGATGGCGTCGCGGCCGGTCGCTTCGCGCCAGCCGGCGAGGCCCGCCAGCGCCTGCTCGCGTGCGCCGCCGCTCAGCTTCTCCACCATATCCTCCTCCCCTGGTCCCGGTTGCCATGGGCCCCCTCGACCCTGGCCCTGCTTGGCCGCGAGTTCAAGCGGGAGTATCGTCGCGCCATGACCGGGGGGATACGTCATACGACCGCGCCGAGCCTCGCCGATATGGAAACCCTGGCGGCGGAGGCGCTGCGCACCATCCCGGACGAGCTTGCCCGGCACGTCGAGGGCGTCGCCGTCCGGGTCGAGGAATTTCCCGACGAGGAGACGGAACGGGAGATGGAGCTCGAGAGTCCGTTCGATCTTCTGGGTCTCTATCGCGGCGTCAGCCTGGACCGGAGGAGCTTCGCCGACACGCCCGACGACGTAGACCTCATCTTCCTCTACCGGCGTCCGATCCTGGACTATTGGTGCGATACCGGCGAGGACCTGACGCACCTCATACGACATGTTCTGATACACGAGATCGGCCATCACTTCGGCCTGTCGGACGAGCAGATGCATGCGATCGAGGTCGCGGCGGATGCAAGGGGCTGACGAAACGCCATGCAGTTCTACAAGATCGCCAATGTGCTCGACCGGGAAAGGGTCGAGCGGGTCCGGACCAGGCTCGAGGCGCTCACGTTCGTCGACGGCATAGTGACGGGCGCCACCATCGGACAACAGGTCAAGTTCAATCAGCAGGTCAAGGCCCGGCGCGAGGATCTCGTCCCGCTGGTGGAGGACATACAGGGCGCGCTGCTTTCGCGCGAGGAATTCACCGGCGTCGCCTTTCCCCGCAAGATGCATTTGAACTTCAACCGTTACGTAGAGGGCATGCACTACGGCGACCACAACGACGCCGCGGTGGTCGGCGCGGGGATGGCGGCGGCGGTGCGGACGGACCTTTCGTTCACGCTGTTCCTTGCCGATCCCGACGAGTACGACGGCGGCGACCTGGTGATCCGTACCAGCCTTGCGGACAGCCGGATAAAGCTGCCGGCCGGCGACGCGGTGCTTTACGAGGGCTCGACCGTGCATTGCGTCGAACCGGTGACAAGGGGTGTCCGGCTCGCGGCTTTCGGCTGGATCCAGAGCCTTATCCGCGACCCGCGGCAGCGCGAGATTCTGGCCCAGCTGCGGCGCGCGCGCCGCGCGCTCATCGAGGAGCGTCCGGATTCCCCTCATCTCAACGAGCTGGGCAACGCCTACAACAACATTATGCGCATGTGGACCGACGGCTGAGCGCTACATCAGCGCATGCACTCGGCGGCGCAGTTCGGGAAGCAGCTTCGTCTCGAACCACGCATTGCGCTTCTGCCAGGCCGTTGTCCGCCAGCTGGGATGCGGCATGGGCAGCAGATCCGGCAGATACTCACGCCAGGCGGCGACGGTTTCGGTCAGGTTGCGCTTGCGGCGCTTGCCCAGATAGTAGGCCTGGGCATAACGGCCCACCAGCAGCGTCAGCTCGACCCGCGTCATGCGCGGCCGCACCTGGGGGTGCCACTGGGGCCCGCATTCCGGGCGCGGCGGCTTGTCGCCGCCACGCGCGTCGCGGCCCGGGTAGCACAGGCCCATCGGCAGGATGCCGACGCGGGACGCGTCGTAGAAGCTCTCCCGGTCCAACCACAGCCATTCCCTGAGCCGGTCGCCGGAACGGTCGTTCCACGGGAGGCCGGTATCGTGCACCTTCGTGCCGGGCGCCTGGCCGACGATCAGAACGCGCGCTTGCGGGCTGAGCCGGAGCACCGGCCGGGGACCCAGGGGCAGATGCTCGGCGCAGATGCGGCAGCGTCTGATCTCTGCCAGCAGGTGCTCGAACTCGCGATCAACGCCGGGCGAGGGAGGCATCGCGCGCTCCGGACAGTATCTCGGCGACGAAGGCGGGCACGACCTTGCTGGCGGGTCCATAGCGGCCGCTGTCGAACAGGCTCGCGCCGTCCGACGGCTCGAGGTTGAGCTCCACGGTCGCGGCTCCGCCGTGCCGCGCCTCCTCGACGAATCCGGCCGCGGGGTAGACGTTGCCGGAGGTGCCGATGGCCACGAAAAGCGCGCAACGGGCAAGCGCCGCATAGATCCGCTCCATCTCCAGCGGCATCTCGCCGAACCAGACCACGTGCGGCCGCATGCCGCCCGGCGCGCCGCAACTCTCGCACACGAGCGCGGTCGAAAGGTCTTCGGCGCGGACGGTGACGTCGCCGCAGCGTTGGCACCGCGTCTTCGTGAGCTCGCCGTGCATGTGGATCAGGTTCCGGGAGCCGGCGCGCTCGTGCAGATCGTCGATGTTCTGGGTCACCAGAAGCAGCTCGCCCGGCCAGTCACGTTCCAGCTCGGCGAGCGCCAGGTGGCCGGCATTGGGCGCGACCTCCGACGAAAGCAGTCGCCGCCGTCGCGTATTGTAGAAGTCGTGCACCCGCGCCGGGTCATTCACGAACGCCTCGGGTGTCGCCACGTCCTCGACGCGCACCCGGGCCCAGACCCCGTCGGCGTCGCGGAAGGTGGAAAGTCCCGACTCCTTGGAGATGCCGGCGCCGGTCAGCACGACAATCGATCCCGAGGCGTCCGGCGGCTGGATGGCCGACTTGGGCATGTCCGTCCGATGATCTAATGATAAGCGACCACAATACTTCGAAACGCGGGTCGTGCCATGACCAATGTTCTCTTCGTCTGCACCGGCAACATCTGCCGCTCACCCACGGCCGAGGGCGTCATGCGCTACCTGGCGGCGCGTCGGGGCGTGGCGGTCCGGGCCGCGTCGGCCGGCACCCACGACTATCACGCGGGCGAAGGCGCGGACAGCCGCGCGGTCGATGCGGCGGCGCGCCGGGGCATCGATCTCTCACGGCACGTGGCTCGCAAGGTCCGGCCCGCGGACTTCGACGAGTTCGACTGGATCGTCGCCATGGACCGGGGGCATTACCGACAGCTCGACGGCATGCGGCCCGGCGGCGCCCGCGCCCGCCTCAGCCTGCTCATGGAGCACGTATCGGGCCATGAGATCGCGGACGTCCCCGATCCTTATTTCGGCGGCAGGAAGGGATTCGAACGGGTCCTGGATCTGATCGAGGCGGGCGTCGGTGGGCTCCTCGACTCGATCGGGACGTCGAGCGGCGGCCCGGAGCGGGCCCCAGGATGATCGCCGCGGAGACGAAAGAGCGGTTGGCGCGGCTCGCCGGACATCCGGTCGAAAGCGTGGAGCGACTCCCGGGTGGCTGCATCGGCGACGTCTTCAAGGTCTCGTACGCCGGCGCGGCGCCCGTCGTGGCGAAGATAGGTGGCGCGGGGAGCGGCCTTGCCGTCGAGGGATGGATGCTTCGCTACCTCGCCGAGCGCACGAACCTTCCGGTTCCGCGCGTGATCGAGATGAGCGACGAGCTCCTGGTCATGGACTACGTCGAGGCCGATGGCTCTCTGGATGCCGAGGCCGAGGGTCACGCCGCGGCGCTCCTGGCGGAGCTCCACGACGTTGCCGGCCCACGGTTCGGTTTCGAACGGGACACCCTTATCGGCGGGCTGCGCCAGCCCAACGACCAGTCCGCCAGCTGGCGGGATTTCTTTGCCGTCCGCCGGCTCGGTTATATGGCGGAACAGGCGAACGACGCCGGACGCCTGCCGGACGCGACGCGGCGGCGCGTGGAAGCCGTGGCGGCGCGGCTCGATCGCTGGATCGACGAGCCGCCGCAGCCGGCGCTCATCCACGGCGACGTGTGGGGCGGCAACGTGCTGTGCGGGGCCACCGGCGCCGGCAACCGCATCGCGGCCTTTCTCGATCCCGCGATATACCATGCCGATCCCGAGATCGAGCTCGCGTTCTCGACCCTCTTCGGCACGTTCGGCGAGGCGTTCTTCGCCGTCTACGGCGAGCGACGGCCGATCCGGCCGGGTTTCTTCGAGCTGCGCCGCGACCTCTACAATCTGTATCCGTTGCTCGTCCACGTCCGTCTGTTCGGC
>JBHICL010000125.1:0-8133 GCA_046759605.1 Alphaproteobacteria bacterium
GAGTCCGTGACCCAGATGGTGTCATACCCGAGCTCTTCGGCAAGGGCGCCCAGCCGCACGTTTTCCCGGGTGTCACGGGTCGGGTAGAGCCCGACTCCGAAACGGAGCCGAGAGCCGCCGCGACCGGCTGACGCTCCGGGAATCACTCGACCAGCTCCCCGTACCGCTCCGGCCGCCGATCCCGCCAGAACGGCAGGCGCCGCCGGGCTTCGATCACGTCGTCCAGGTCGATCTCCAAGACCAAGAGTTCCTCTCCGTCCGGAGACCCCTCCGCAAGGATCTCGCCCCCGAGCGGCGAGATGATGAGCGACCGGCCCGCGTTGTCCCGCACCCCCTCCGTGCCAGCCTTGTTGGGCACCACCGCGAAGAACCCGTTCTCGTAGGCGCGCGCCATGATCAGCCGGCCCCACGCCCGACCGCGGTACTCGAAGCCGTATAAGGCGTAGTTGTGGGGATAGAAGACAATCTCCGCGCCGCGAAGCCCTAGCACGCGGGAGCCTTCCGGGAACATCCGATCGTAGCAGATCTGAACTCCGAGCTTGCCCTTGGCCGTGTCAAACACGGGGAAGCCGAGGTTGCCCGGGGCGAAGTACAGTCGTTCGAAGCTGCCGGTCCCTCCAGGACGGGTCGAAGGGAAATAGGCGGGAATGTGCGTCTTCCGGTACTTCCCCAGGATGGCGCCGGTGGCATCAATGACCAGGGCGGCATTGTAGTGATAGATGCCGTCCTTCTCCCCATAAGGAAAGACCACGACCATCCCGGCGTCCCGGGCGATGCCGAAGAGCCGCTCGGTCAGCGGCGAGGGGAGCTCGTCGAACCAGTGATCGTTGTCACGCTCCAGACGGTTGGGGAAAAACGGTGTCAGGCAGAGCTCGGGAAAGCCGATGATGTCCACCCGGCGGTCCGCGGCCTCCTCCATCAGCCGCTCGAGCCGCCCCACCACTTCCTTCTTGTCCTCCGACGAGGGCCCGAGCTGGGCCGCCGCCACCTTGACCATCCGACTCATTCTCCGTCCTCCTCTTAGCCCGTGGCGCTGACCGTAGGCTGGTGACTGAGCGCGCCGGCCCCTGGCTCGCCGCCGGGCCGAGCCGGCTCAGCCGCTTCGTGGCAAAGGGCGCCCAGCGCAATGGGTTTCACGGGGATGCGCGCAGTGAACGCCGCGGGGCGATCCGGAGCGTATCCCGTCTCGGCACAGATCATCGCCGACACGGTCGGGCCGCCCAGCGGTCCCCGATTTCCGCGAAAGTGATCCCATGAACTCTGACGCCGAGGTGGCTCAGATGATAGGCAACCGAGACCCCGATGGCGCCAGCGCCGATGACAACTGTGTCAAACGTATGGCTCTCGGATGCCACGGCCAGTTTTCTCTAGGTTCGACTTCGACCGCTAGCGCGAGAGATAGTGTCCCAGGCCCGCATCGCCGAGAAAGTTGCCATTGCGAGCGATGATCCGCCCCCGCACGATCGTCAGCACGGGCCAACCTTTCAGCCGGTGGCCCTCATAGATCGAGTAGTCGGCATAGGACTGAAGTGCCTCCCAGCGGACTTCCTGCTCCAGGTCCAGGTCGACCACGGTGAGATCGGCGTCACTGCCTACCCGAATGGTCCCCTTACGCGGATAGAGATTGAACAGCCGCGCGGCATTGTAGGAGGTGACCTGCGCCAACCGTTGCAGGCTGAGGCCACGGCGATGCACGCCTTCGCTCACCAGGACCGGCACGATCATGGAGAGGACCGGTCCCCCGCGTGACGCTTTCCAGGTCGATCCCGCTTTGGCCGACTTCGGCCGGGGCACGTGATCGGAGCCGATGGTATTGATGGACCCGTCGGCGACACCCTCCCACAGGGCCTCCACATCCTTCTCCGTCCTGAGCGGCGGATTGGTCTTGGCGAGCATGCCCAGAGGAGCGTCAGCGGTGTGCGTCAAGTAATGAGGGCACGTCTCTGCGTAGATGGTCACGTTGTCCCGGCGCGCCAGCCGGATTTCGTCGAGTGCCGCCGCGCTGCTGAGGTGGACGACATAGATCGGGCAACCCGTGCAGCGCCCGAAGAACGCCGCGCGGTTCACGTTTTCCGCCTCGGTGACTGGCGGGCGGGATGCGGCCCACGCGTGGAGGCCCTCCCGTCCCTCTTCCATCAGGCGTTTCTGCAGCCGGTTAACGATCTCGATGTTCTCGGTGTGGACGCAGAGTAGCGCCCGCGGGTACCGGGCGAGGCGCTGGCAGAGGTCGTAGAAGTAGCCGTCGTCGGCGCCTGCGACCCCCAGGTACGCCCCTTCGTCACCGCGGAAGTTCATGTAAAACTTGAACGAGGAGACCCCCAACTCTTCGATGTAGCTCTCGAGCTCTTCCAGATGCGTCTCCACACACGGACAAACGTGGAGCCCGTAGTCCACGCAGGACCGCCGATCGGCCTCGTCGCGAATGGCGGGGTAGGCCGCCCGGTAGGAGGACGACAGGAGTTGGAAGTCAAGCACCGTGGTGATGCCAGCGACGGCGGCCGCGCGGGTCTCCGTAAACCAGCCGTCAGGGGGACCAAGCGTGACGTGCGTATGGGGATCGATCACTCCCGGCAGGACGATCTTCCCGTGCAGGTCGATGGTCTCGCGCGCCGGCGGAGTGTCGCCCGTCACCAGTGCCACAATCCGCCCGCCGGCCACGCCAACGGCAGCCTCGATCTCTCCAGACTCGGGGACGATGACCTTTCCGTTCACCAGCAGCAGATCTAGGGGCCTCTCTTCCTCCATCTCGTGTACCTCCACGCGCTCTCTCCCTATCTCCTCGCAAGCGCCGAAATCACCTCCCGCCCGAACAGGCGGATGGTCTTCAGGACATTCTTCTGAGGCATCCCGGGAAAGTTCAAGCGCACAATCAGGTGTGTCACCCCCAGCAGGTCGCGGTGCTCGAGGCACCCCTCGATACAGTCCTCGGGACTGCCGATGATGAACCGGTCCTTCACCAGCTCCTCCATGGGGAGGTCGGCCCCTGTCCTGCCGGGGACATTCCCCGCCATCCCCCAGGCGTAGTAAGAGCGGTACTTGGCCATAATGTAAGGCGCCGACTCCTGGAAGGCGCGTTGTCGATCTTCTGCAACGTAGAGCTCCACGCACTTGGCGAACTCCTTGGCCGGTGGCAAGCCCGCCTCTTGGCGGGTGCGATGGTACAGGGCCACCTGTTCCTTCATGGCGGCCAGCGTAGTCAGAGACGTGGCGATCCAGGCGTCGCCCAGCACGGCCGCCCGCTTCACCGCGGGGTCGGTGGTGGCGCCAATCCAGATTGGCGGCCTGGGAGTCTGGAGGGGGCGCGGGCGAACGGACACGTCGGAGAAGTGGAAATGCTTCCCCGTGAACGTCACGTGGTCCTCGGTCCAGAGGCGTTTGACGATTTCCAGCGCCTCAGTGAACCGGCTCACCCGGCTCTTCGGGTCCACTCCGAAGACCGAGTACTCCACGCCCCGATAGCCCAGCCCCACCCCCAGGACGAAGCGTCCCTTGGCGATGATGTCCATGGTCGCGTATTGCTCGGCCACATCCACGGGATTATGAAGGGGAAGGAGGAGGAGATTGGTCCCGACGACCATCTCCCCTGCTTCCGCGGCCAGCCGAGCGAGGAGGGGGGTGGTCTGGAGAAACTGCTCAGGGTAGGTCAGGTAGTGTTGGCCGACCCAGATGGCATCGAAGCCGCTCTCCCGGATCGCCCGGACCTGCTCGACATGCTCATCGACCGCCCGGGCGATGTCACCGCCAGACTGATGCTGAGTGCCGATGAAGACCCCAAACTTCATGCGCTCTCGGCTTTCCTGCCCGCGCACCGGCCGAATGCGGCTTTATGCCACCCCGGCCACGGAGCTGCGCAGGTCCGTCCTGCGGTCCCGGAAAGATGTAGGCGAACGCAGGCTCCCACAGGACGGCGCCTGGGAGGCGGCCGGGGATACGGGCGGCGAGCTCACGCCTTCCCCCCGATTTCTCGGGCAGCCGTCAGGCCGGCGATGCGTCCGAGACCCAGCGCGGTCAAAAGCCCGTTTCCGGATGCATAACCGTAGCCACCCTCCCGGCCGCTGATCCCGGCCGCGGTACCGCCTCCGGCGAACAGGTTAGGAATGACGGACCCGTCCGGGCGCAGGACACGCGCGCTGGCGTCTACCCTGAGCCCGCCCTGGGTGTGGAACAGCCCTGCCCGCACCCGGCACAGGAAGAGAGGCGGCCACTCTAAGGGCGCGAGCCCGAAATCACGGCGGCCGAACTCGTCCTCCACCTGGCCACTCGCGGCCGCGTTGTACCGCTCAAGCGTCTCCGTCAAGGCCTCGGCATCCAGCCGGAAGACCGCGGCCATCTCTGCCGGCGAGTCCCCGTTCTTTATCCCGCCGTAATTGACGAGCTCATTGAATTCCTCTTCCAGGGCGGTGGTCGCACGGACACGTTCGTCGAATACGGCATACGCAAACTGGCCTTGGACCATCACTTCCCGTGCCAGGCCCGAGTATCCGGCAATCTCGTTACAGAACCGGCGGCCGCAGCCGTTGACCAGAACGCCGCCCTTTTCCATGGTGGTCCAGGACAGGAGGGCGCCTTGGGGATAGGTGACGGCCGCGTACCCCTGATACGCTCCCATGTTGGCCAGGGCAGCCCCTAACTCCTCGCCCCACAGGATTGCCTCCCCGGTGCTGCCGTCGGCGCCGAAGTACTCCATCTCCGCCATCTCGGGGCAGTACCGCCGTAACATGGTCCGGTTCGCTGCAAAGCCGTTGGTAGCGAGGATAATCTTCCTGGCGTCGATCCTCGTCTCACGCCCCGCTCTGTCTCGGACGACCACGCCGGCCGCCGCGCCGTTATCGTCGGTGATCAGCCGGTCGACCGGGTTGCCGACAGCCACGGGGATTTGCCGCGCCTCCACGGCGCGCATCAGGTCCTCCAGCAGGTCCTGTCCGCGCCGGGAGCGGGGAGCGTGCAGTCGCGGCACCGAGTGACCCACGTGGCAGTATTCGGTGATGAGGCCGATCCGCGCCTTGACGTGGTCCGCCAACCATTCCACGAGATCCGCCGATTGCTCCGCCAGCGTCCGCGTGAGCTCGAGACAATCGTGAGGCCCGCTCTGGCGCATGAGGTCGTCAACCATGCGTTCGGGCGAGTCCTCTATGCCGGCCTCTCGTTGGAAACGCGTGCCCGCACCAGGCACGGAGCCGGTGCTCAGCGCCGTGTTGCCACCCACCCGATCCATCTTTTCCAGGACAGCCACCTCCGCGCCCGCATCGTGCGCGCTGATGGCGGCGACGAGGCCGCAGCCGCCGCCCCCGATCACGAGCACGTCGGTCTCCATGTCCCGGTTGCCAGTCATTGGCCGACCACTGCGGTGACGTAGTCCAAACTTAGCGATCACCAGCCTGAGCTCTTCGGCAGCATCTTACTGCAGCTCCCACACCTCCGCCCCGCACCATACCACCGGGCGGTCGGGACGTCCAGGTTGACTTCACGCGCCCGCCTCTGATATGAAGCTGAGCGCGGACACGCGCCATGGAAACGGTGCTGATCGGCGGCACGCTCATTGACGGGACGGGCCGTGACCCTGTGCTCAACGCCGGGCTGGTGATGGAAGGCCCCATGATCCGGCAGGTCGGGGCCAGCGACCGGCTCGTGTTCGGCGCTAACGCGCGCATCCTGGATCTCGAGGGCCGCACCATCATGCCCGGCCTGATCGACTGCCACACACACCTGACGTACCACGCGAGCCAGCCCGGCGCCTGGCAACTGGATTTTGCTGAGAGCCTCGAGCTGAACACGATCAAGGCCACGCTGAATGCGCGGGCGATCTTGGAGATGGGATTTACGACGATCGGCGACGGCGGATGCAGGGGATATTTAGGCCCAGCCATCCGCGACGCCATCGCCCAGCGACTCATCCCCGGCCCTCGTGTGGTCGCCGCCGGCCCGATTCTCTGTGGCTCGGCCGGGCTGCTGGACACGGCGCCGGCCTGGACGCGGCTGGACAGCGACGCCCCGCTCGGAATGGTCGTCGACGGGCCGGACCAGGTGCGCCTGGCGGTGCGCCAACAGGTCAAGGGAGGCGTGGACTGGATCAAGGTGGCCGCCAGCGGCGTCGCCGGCTCCCGATTCAGCACCGCCGAGACCGATGACCTCGGCGAGGAAGAGATCAGAGCCGCTGTGCGGGAGGCGGCCAAGTTCGGCAAGCGCGTGCATAGCCACGCCCACTCCAGGTCCGGCGTTCGGGCGTCCGTGCGGGCTGGCGTGCTCTCCCTCCATTCCGGCGAGTTCGCCGGCGAGGAGGAGCTCTGTCTTATGCGGGAGCACGGTGTCATCTTGAGCCCCACCATCGCCTGGCTCCACGCGCGCTGTCTTCCCGGCTCCAGCCCCGCCCAGGACGCCGCCTTCCTCTCCCAGGCGCGTCGCGCCTATGAAACCGCAAAGGTGGCGACGGTCCGCGCGCGCGAGCTGGGGGTGAAGGTCGCCGTGGGCACCGACGGGGCCCATCGCTTCCACCACGTGCCCGACGGCGTCCTGGAGATGGAGTATCTGCAGGCCCTTGGCTATCCGCCGCTCGAGATCATCACTGCCGCCACGCGGAGCGCGGCCGAGGCGATCGATCGCGGTGCTCTCGTGGGCACGCTGGAACCCGGCAAGCTGGCCGATATCCTGGTCGTGGAGGGCGACCCGGCGCGCGACGTGCGAGTGCTGCGCGACAAGCGCCACATCGTACGCATGTTCACGGACGGGCAGGAGCTCACCCTCGCCCTCGATCGCACCGCTGTCGGCACCGGCTTTTCCGTTGCCGAGTGGCTGGGCGAGCCGGCCCGCAGGCCGAGCCCGCTTCCTCGTTGACGCCTCAGGGTGGCTCCCATCGTCCGAGGCCAGGTCCCATGAGCGGCAACGAAGCACCGCACCTCACCGGCGGAGGGGCGCGCCTCTGCTTCCTCCACGGGCGGATCATCGACGGGCTTGGGCACTCGCCCATCGAAAATGGCTACGTGCTGGTGGACGGTGACCGCATCAGCCGAGTCGGGCCCATGTCGGGCTTCCAGCCTCGAGACGCCGAGGGAGCGCGCGTGCTGGATGTGGCGGGGCGGACCATCATGCCGGGGCTGGTCGACTGCCACGCCCATCTCGTCTACAGCGGCTTTCGCAGCCTTGAGGAAGTAGATCGCTGCTCTGTGGAAACGGCGACGATCAACGCGGTTCTGAACGCCGGCACGGTGCTCCGGGCGGGCTACACGACGGTCCGCGACGTGGGCACCATCGGCAACGTCGCCGTCGCCGTCCGTGATGCCATCGCCCAAGGCAAGGTGCCCGGGCCGCGCGTCATCGCCAGCGGGCGCATTATCGGTCCGACGGCTGGCATGGTCGACACGCTGCCGCCCCAGTGGCAGACTTGCTGCGGCCTCGGGATCTGTGTCGATGGACCCCCGGACATCGTCAAGGTGGTTCGCCGGCAGGTCAAGGACGGCGTCGACAACATCAAGCTCGGGGCCAGCGGAGTCGAGGTCGGTCGCTACGCTTACACCTGGATGACCACCCTGAGTGAGGAGGAAGTCCGCGCTGCCGTGTCCGAAGCCCATCGGTGGGGCCGCACCGTCGCGATTCACTGCCAGTCCTACGACGCGGCGAAGTTCGCGCTTCGGGCCGGCGCGGACACCATCGAGCACGGAACGCGGCTCGACGAGGAGGCTATCGCACTGTTTCGCCGGAGCCAAACCATCCTGGTCCCGACGCTCTCCACACTGTTCAGCGTGTTGGAGCTGGGCGAGCAGCTCAACCTCCTGCCCAAGCACCGCGAGGAGATGGCCGTGAATCACCCCCTCTGGCTGGAGAGCTTGCGCCGCGCCCACGAGGCGGGTGTCCCCGTCGCCGCGGGCGGCGACCTGGGCAACCGCTACCCGCACGGGGCCAACGCCCGAGAGCTGGAGTTCCTGGTCGGCGCGGGCCTGACCCCCCTCGAGGCAGTCCAGGCCGCCACCGGCACGGCGGCACGGGCGCTCCGCAGGGAGGCCTGGCTCGGCTCCCTCAGCCCGGGCAAGGTGGCCGACATCCTGGTGGTGGACGGGGACCCGCTCGCCGACATCCGGATCCTCCAGGACCAGGCACGCATCAAGCTCATCATGCAGGGTGGGCGGATCGCCGCCGGCA
>JBHICL010000126.1:0-8124 GCA_046759605.1 Alphaproteobacteria bacterium
TCGTAGTGCTCGGCAAAATCGAAGATGATAAAGCCGCGGACGGTCAGCCGGTTCACCAGTATGGACCGCAACGCGAGGGGACTCAGCCCTGGACCTGGCTGGCCGAAATAGTGAATCAGACCGCAGAAGGGGACGCGTCCGAAGTAGTTCATCCACTGAAAACAGGCGTCGCCCACCGGTCCGCCGACGTTCTCGTAGTAGACGTCGATGCGGTCGGGACATGTCTCCTCGAGGCGCTCGGCGACATCCTCCCCCTTGTAGTCGATCGCGGCGTCGAAACCGAGGTCGTCGGTTATGAACCGGCACTTCTCTTCGCCCCCGGCGATCCCTATCGCGCGTGCGCCATGGATCTTGGCGAGCTGGCCGACGATCTGGCCGACCGCGCCGGAGGCGGCTGAGACCACGACCGTCTGACCCTCCTTCGGCTGACCGATCTTGAGAAGCCCGAAATAGGCGGTCATGCCCGGCATCCCGAGCCCTCCCACCCAGCGCTCCAACGGCGCCTGGTCCGGATCGACCCGCGTCACGCCCGCGCCGTCCGACAACCCGTATCTCTGAACACCGAAAAGCCCGGTGACGGCTGCCCCCTCCGGAAAGCCCCGGTGGTTCGACGCCTCCACGTATCCCGCGCCGAAGGCCCGCATGACCTCGCCCAGCTGGACCGGTTTCGCGTAAGAGCGTCCCTCTGCCATCCAGCCGCGCATCGCCGGGTCGAGGGAGACGACCTCGACCCTGACGCGGAACTCGCCGTCGCCCGGCTCCGGGACCGGACCGTCGACGATCTCGAAATTCTCGCGCCTGGCCATCCCCGTCGGGCGCGACGCGAGCTTTGCCATGCGGTTGTTCATCGATGGTCCCCCTTCGAGGCTGTCGCCGCCCCTCGGCCGGCTCTAGCTCACTCCGGGCAACAGGTAGCCGCGGATCACCCGGACGAGGGCCTGGTAACCGTCGGTGAAACCGTAGAGGGTCTTTCTGGTCGGCCCGAACCCGTCGAATTCGCTTTGGGCCATGCCCTGCATTTCGTACGCCCTGCGGAAATCGACGAACTTGTCCAGGAGTCCATCGATAATCTCAGGGTCCACCGGCTTGTCGATCCGGGGAACGACCTCCACGTCCGAGGCGTTGAACCGCTTCTGCCACTGGTGGGTCAGCGTCACGACCATGTCGCCGCCGATGAACTCCGACCAGTGTCGGTGATGGCGCGTGGCCGCGGCGAGCAACCGGGCGGTGTAGCCCTTCTCCTTGAACAGGCGGTAGGCTTTTTTTGTGACGGCCACCCCGGCCCAGTCCAGGTGCTCCGGATCCGTGACGATGTCGTTCTGGTTGGCGACGCCCTTGAGCCAGTCGTCCAGGCGGCCGACCATGATCGTGCACACCGGTCCCATCCGCGAGATGTCCTCGCCGGCCTTCCGTCGCCGCTCGAGCCCCCTTTCGACGGCCTCGCCCACCGCCGCCGCCTGCGGAACGGAAAAGGAAACCGTGGCGTTGATACTCACGCCGCGGAAGGTCGCTTCCTCAATGGCCGTCACGCCTGCGTCGGTCACCGGGATCTTGACGATGATATTGGGGGCCATGTTGTCGAAATGGAGCGCCTGCTCGAGGATCATGTCGACGTTACGGAAGTATTGCGGATTCGTCTGAACCGAAAGCCGCCCCTTTTTTCCTTCTTCCCGCTCGTAGATCGGGTGCAACAGCTCGGCGGCGGTGATGGACATTTCCTCGGTGAGCTTCCACGCGATTTCGTATTCCGTTGCGGTCGGATTGTCCGCGATAAGCTCTTTGATGCGGGGCTCCCACGTCTCCATCTCCTTGCGGAGCACCTCACCGACGATCACGGGATTGGCTGTCGCCCCGACCGCGCCATTCTCTATCGCATAAGTCAGCTCCGAGACCGAGCACGAGTCGTTCCAGAGATCGGTGTCGGTGGTCTCCACCATCTTGTGCAGCGGACTCTTGTATTCCTGATCGTTCATCGCTAGGCGCTCCTCCCCGTTTGCCGCAGCAGCACCATCCCATAAGACCGGTCCCGAGGCCATGTTCCTCCCGAAGACGGTGGAAGATCAATGGCCGGAGTGGTCCTGCCGGGGCGCTCGTGCGCGCGCTAATACAGGAACATCGGTTGTCCCAGCATGTTCGCGATCCGCGGGCGGTAGGTCTCCGTGTCGTAGAACCCGCTGACGTCGACCCGCTTCTCGCCCCTGGTGCAGGTGTCGATGGGCACCGTCGTGTACTTGCCGTCGCGGAGCGCCATCATCACCCCGTGGTCGCCACGCGCCACGTGCTGCACCGCCAGCGCGCCGAACGATACCGCCACCATGCGGTCGAGGGAGTCCGGTGCGCCGGCCCGCATCAGATACGCGAGGCGCTGGCTGATGATGTCGACGCCCGTGATCGCCTTGATCCTGTTCGCGGTCATCTCGCCGATGCCGCCGAGCTTGCGGTGGCCGTATGCATCGGCCTCGCCGGTCTCGACGACATCGTGGCCCTTCATGCGGGCGCCTTCGGAGATGACGACGACGGCGTATCCGCTCGGGTTGCGTTGCCGGTCCTCCAACAAGAGCTCGGCAAGACGCTCGACGTCGAACGCAACCTCGGCGATCAGCACGCGGTCGGCGTCGGCGAGATAACCGGAGATCAGCGCCGTTTCGCCGCTGTTGCGGCCGAAAAGCTCGATCACCGCGATACGTTCGTGGCTGCCCGCGGGGGTGCGGAGCGCATGAATGAACTCGATACAGCGGCTGATCGCGGTGCTGAAACCGATGCAGTGCTCTGTGCCGTAGACGTCGTTGTCCATGGTTTTCGGCACCGAAACCACCGGAAAGCCCGTGGAAGATAGATGGGCCGCGTAAGACAGCGTGTCCTCTCCGCCGATCGGGATCAGCGTGTCGATACCGAGATGATCCATCACCTGTCGCACATGGTCGGTGCAATCGACCGATTCCGCCTCACCGAAGTCGTATTTGGCCTCGAGGAAGGGCTCCACGTCCTTCCGCCGCGCCTTCCTTGGATTCGTGCGCGAGGTGTGCAGCACCGTGCCGCCGGAGCGGTCGATGGTGCGCACCGACTGCCGCGTCAGGCGCTGGACCCAACGGTCGCGGTCTCTGTCGTCGTCCGGGTTGACATTGAGCGGGCCGGCCCAGCCGCGCCGGAATCCGTACGCCTCCCAACCGTTTTCCTCGGCGCGGTTGACGATTGCCTTGATGCAGGGATTGAGGCCCGGGACATCGCCGCCCCCGGTCAGAACGCCGATTCGCATGACTTACCCCTCCAGGAGATCGACTAACGGCTGAGTGGAGTTGCCTCAATCCCAGCGCCCGGTCAAGGCGAAGATAAGGCTCCGCGCCACCACAGCCCCCGACACGGCTAGCGCACGATCGCCTCGGCCTCGATCTCGACATCATAGTCGCCGACGAGGCGGGAGACCTCGACCAGGGTGCTGGCGGGGCGCGCGGCGGCGAAATAGCGGCCGTGCACGCGGGAGACGGCCTCCCATAGATCGACGTCGCGCAGGTAGATCCGCGTCCGCACCACGTCGTCGCGGGCGCCGCCGAGCGCCGACACGCTGGCGACGATCTTGTCGAGGATATAGACCGTCTGGCCTTCCGGGTCGCCCCGGCAGACCATCTCCCCACCGCCGTGGGTCGCGGTGGTCCCGCTCACCAGGATGCGGTCGCCGACACGGACGGCGCGGCTGAAGCCGCAGACACCCTCCCAGACACTGCCGGTATCGACCCGAAGGCGGCCATTGCTCTCGACGGTGGGATAAGCCCTTGGGAGGCTGTCCAGATGGTGGCTCAGATCGCCCGAGGCGGTGAGGAAGGGAGGCCGGCGGTATTCGTCGCCGCAATCGCCCGGGATGTCGCCGGCGGCGGCCAGCGCGCCCTCGATCGCCGCGTGGTCCTCCGCATCGAGGGCGAAGGAGAAAAGCCTGAGATTGTCGGCGCGGTGCTCGCGCTCGCCCAGCCTGGCCCCGACGATGATCGCCGCCACCGCCGGCTGCTCCAGGACCCAGCGCGCGGCGACGTTGGACATCGACACGCCGTGCTTGCGCCCCACCTCGGCAAGTGTCTCGAGGATGGCCTGGAGGACCCGCCAGCCCCCGATGACGTCGATGAAGCGCCGATATTTCATGCGGCTCCAGTCGGCGATGTCCCCGGGCTCGGCCACCCCGAGCCAGCGGTCGCTCAGGAAACCGCCGCCGAGGGTGCCGTAGGCGAGAAGGCCGATGCCGTGCTCGCGGCAGAAGGCCGTCATGGCGCCGCGGGCGCGCCGGTCGAGGAGCGAGAAAGAGACCTGGTTGGTCCGGATGTCGAAACCCTGCCCCGTGAGCACGCGCAGATGGTCGGTGTCGAAGTTGGTGACGCCGAGATGGGCGATTGCCCCCTCGCGCTCGAGCACCGTCAGCTCCCGCATGGCGTCGAGATAGCCGGGATGCTCGTACATCCACCAGTGGAGCTGCAGCAGATCGATCGTATCGACGCCGAGGCGGGACCGGCTTCGCTCGATGGCGGTGCGCACGACCTCCGCCGTTATCTCGCCGGGTGGGGGGCACCATTTCGTGAAGGCGACAGGGCGCGCTCCAGGCTCGAGCGCCGGCTCCCGCCGGGCCGCCCCGGCCAGGAACCGGCCCGTGATCTCCTCGGCGCTGCCGTAATGGTCGGCCATGTCGAAGGTGTCGAAGCCGGCTTCGGCATATTCGGCGAGGGCCGCGGCGGCGGGTTCCGGATCGAGGGTCCTGCCGTCGCGCTCCATGTCCGCCACCTGCCAGAGGCCGGTGACGATCCGGCTGATCTCCAGCCCCGGGGCGAGCTCCCGCCTCTCCGGTCGCGCCAGGGTGCCTTCCATGCGTGCCCCTTTGCTAGTCCCGCCTGGGAGGCGCGGCCGAGACGCCCTCGAGGCCGCCGCTTACTCTCACCACATCCCCCGTCATCCACGAGGATCCGGGTCCGCACAGGAAGGCGACGACGCCGGCGATGTCGCCGGGCTGTCCCCATCGTCCAAGAGGAATCGCGTCGCGAATCCGGTCGATCATCTGCTCCTCGGAGATGCCGAGGCCCTCGCGTCGCTGGGCCATCACGGTGCGGTTGAAATCGGTGTAAACGGGTCCCGGGCAGACCGCGTTGACGCGGATCCCATAGGCCGCCAGCTCGAGCGCGAGGGTTCGTGTGAGGCTGATCACCCCAGCCTTGGCGACGTTGTACGCCGCCACCAACGGCGCCGGGTTCTGTCCGTTGATCGAGGCGATGTTCACGATGGAACCCGCGCACCGTCGCTCCATCACCCGCCCGGCGGCCCGGCAGCAGTAGAAAGTTCCGGTGAGGGTGGTCCCGATCACCCGGCTCCATTCCTCGTCGCTCAACGCCACAACCGGCGCCACGGTCTGGCCGACGCCGGCGTTGTTGACGAGAATATCCAGCCGTCCATGGGTCTCGGCCACCCGTTCGAAGAAATCGTCCACTTGCCGGCTGTCGGCGATATCCAACGCGGATGCCTCGGTCCGGCGATCCCTTTCGGCGAAGCTGGCCGCCGCGTCCTTGGCCTTTGCACGTCGGCGATTATGACGTGCGCTCCCCGGCCGGCGAGCTCTTCGGCTATCCCGAGGCCCAGACCTTGGGCCGCACCCGTCACGACCGCCGTCTTTCCAGCCAGCCCGGCCCGATCCCCTTCGACGTCACTCATCCGCCCACCTCCAGGCCCGCCGCGGAGGACGATTGCGGCGGACCCCGTGGCGTAGGATATCTGGAAGTCGGGGAACCTCCAAAACGAGGATCGGAAGCGCGGCCGGCGAGCCTACGCCGCCGACTTCGCCTCACGCCAGGCGCGCCAGCGCTCGAAGCCCAACCGTGCGGCCAGCATTGCGGCAATGATCAGGGCCAGGGCGGAGGCGAGAACCGGGCTCGTGCCGAGGTAGCCGATCGTGACCGCCAGAAGGGCCACGCCCGCGACGATTGCCGCGCCGGTCCCGAGACGCGGCACGCGCACCCGGCGACTGGCGAGTCCGATAACGCCGATCCACAGCAGAACCGTTCCCACCACGCTGAGCAGCAGGCCCAGCTGGTTGGCGTCGGCGGAGACATAGCGGATCGCGAATTGGGCTTCCTCGGGGGACTGGTTGGCATAGAGCTTCTCGAACCCGAACTGGATCCCCTGGGTGGGCACGATGATTCGCAACGGCTGGCCCATTTGCGTCTGGTAGGCGTCCGATGCCCGCGCCATGACCTCCCCGCCGGCACTGCGCGGATTCACTCGAACACCGCGAAGGACCACGTCCATCGTGCTGTCCGGCATGTGATAACGGGGACCGGCCGGCAGGAACACGTCCCAGCGGCTGTGGGTCACGACCATGTCGGGGCGGGGCAGGCGGCTCGAGACCGTGCCCAGACCGTCGATGCTCTCGACCGGTGTGGCATAGACGATATCCACCGGAAAACCCCGGACCGAATTGATCATCTTGACCAGCACCGCCGACCCGTTCCCGTTCGAGCGGTCGGTGGCGAAGGCCGGCTTCTCGGGCCGGCCGTCGACGAAGACCGACCAGACCTGGGACTCGGGCGGCAGGGCCAGACGCAGAAACTGGCGACGGCTGTTGCGCACGATGAGACGCGCGGTGGTCACCGCCAGGCCGTCTCGGGTCACCAGGGATTTGTAGTCGGCCTGCTCGATGGCCGCCACCTGCACGTCGATCTCTTCGTGCCGTGTGATCCTGAGCGCCAGTCTGAACGGCGGTTTCGCCTTCACATAGCGATAAGCGAGCAGAATCGGGTTCGTTGTCTTGAGCACCAGCTGTTGCGGCAGCTCGTTGATGTCCAGGCTCGAAAGCCCTTCGATCGTGGTGGCGCGAACCTCCACCGCGGTCAGCGCTTCGATGGCGATGCGTCCATGCTCGACCTCCGCTCCGGCAACCGAGATGGTGGGCACGACCGATTCCAGAGCCTCGCTGTCCATGATCCTTTCGTAGTTCACCTCGATGCGGAAACGCCCCTCCATCTCACGGGTAAACTCCATCTCGATGACCTGAGCGCCGTCGACCTCCCGGACCTCGTGTGTGCGCAGCGACGGGCCGGAGACGCCGAGGACGTTGATGGTGCCCGGCGCGTCGAGGCGCAGGTCCAGGATGGTGCCGGACTTGACATCGATCTCGACCGTCGCGGAGCCCTTCATGGTCACGTCGCCCAGGGAAATCAGCGTGTCGATCTGAGCGTCGAACTTGCCCTGCTTGCGTTCCGGCGCGACCGCGGCAACGAGCAGTCCCGGCATCGGTTCGGTGTACTTGTAGGTGTGGGCGACCGTCATCGCGATCTGGTTGCGGATGAAGGCCGGCAGTTGATTTTCGCCGACCTTCGAGAGGCCTGTTTCGGTCACCGGCTCCAGGGTCAGCTCCGGCCCGGAAAGCAGCGCCACCATGCCGCGCTGGCGCTGGACTTCGTTCGCGCTCAGCAAGGGGACGGCGATGGGCTCATCCACGCTCGATTCGGCGCCCAGCAGGCGCTCGTACGACACATCGAGCAGGTAATCCCCCGTAACCGGCCGCTCGAGAAATACATTGATCCTTTTGCGTCCCTCGATGTCCGACTCAGCCACGGCCCAGTCCGAGACGCCGCCCGCGGGCGCCACGATTCTGTTCACCTGGGCGTCCGCCGGTATCTCCAGCTCCAGCATATTGGTCTCGCCGTGGGTGATCTCGTAGACGACGGTTCCCCGCGCGTGCAGCACACCCTCTTCGGCGTGGACCGTGTGGTAGAGGGTGGCGTTGGCGCGCACCTGTCCCTTCAGTTCCTCGGGGATGGCCTCGGTCCAGGTGAAGACGACGCCGTCGCTCATCGGTATGAACGCGGTCACCTCCGTGGTGCCGTCGAGCGCGGTCGTGACGACATCGGCGCCGGGGCTGACACTCACGTCCTTCTGCCCCGGCAGGACCAGGTCGAACCTGGAAACCGGGATCCTTGGGATATGCAGACGGGCTTGCGGCGGGCCGTTCTCACCGACCACGGGGACCTGGAACGCGACCTCGACCTGGTGCATGCCGCGTCCTTGCAGCGGCGTGGCAAAGTGTGTGTCCTCGGCGAGCACGGTGGCCGGCTCACCGTCGATGCGGATATCGTTCAGGGTTACGCTGTTCGGCAT
>JBHICL010000127.1:0-8123 GCA_046759605.1 Alphaproteobacteria bacterium
GACCGGGTATCGGCGTCGGGCGCGGGAACAGGTTGGCGGTCCGGACCTGGAAACCGTGCGCCGCAAGCTTGTGGCGATATTCGTCGAGATCGGGGAAGTACCACGGGTCAACCGACGCGGGATCGTGCCCGCGCGCGGACAGAACGTCGTACAGCGCCTCGCGAATGAGGGCGCAGTTGCCGGCGCCACCGAATTCGCCGACGAGGCGCCCGCCGGACCTGAGAGCCTTGTGGACGCCGCTGAGGACACGGTCCGGATCGCCCATCCAGTGCAGCGCCGCATTCGAGAACACGGCGTCGAACGCGCGATCGAACCGAAGCTCGCGGCCGTCGAGGACGCGGGCATCGATGCCGCGGGCGCGCGCGGCGGCCACCTGGGCGGGGCTCGTGTCCACGCCCACGACCTCCGCGCCCGCGGCAACCAGCTTTTCGGTCAAAACGCCGTCGCCGCAACCGAGATCGAGGATGCGCTCCCCTGGCCGCGGCGCCAACAGCTCGACGACCGGCTCGCCAAGCACCGGGACAAAGGCGGCGCTTTTCGCATAGCGCCGCGGGTCCCAGGTCTGGCTCCGGCTTGGTCTCGACCGGCCGGCCTCAGTCATCGCCACCGGTTGCCAGAAAGATGATCTCGGACACCGAGTCCTCCAGGCTCTTGAAGTCGCGGGTGTTGGTCAGCGAACCGCCCGCCTGGATTGTTTCGCTCTGCTGGCCCGGGATCAGGCGGAGGTACTTGCCGCCGAGAAAGCCCTCGCCGGTGATAACCGCCTCGGTGTCCGCCGGCAGCCGGACCTGGGGCGAGATCGACATGGTGATGACGGCCTCGAATGTGTCCACGTCCAGCTTGCGGCCGGTCACCGTTCCCACTTTCACGCCGCTGATACGCACGTCGTTGCCCGGCTCGAGGCCGCCAGCCCTCAGGAAACGGGCGCTGAGCTCATAGCCGTCCACCGCCCGAAGGTCCGCCGAGGTGAACGCGAACACGATGAACAAGAGGGCCACCAGGACGACCACGCTTCCCAGTACCGTCTCCAATGCGTTCTGCCGCATGCTCGTCCCCAGTGCCGTGCGCCTGTCAGCTCGCCGTCGCTTCCCGCTGCCTCGCGAGCCGGTCCCGCCCCTGCTTGATGATCAGCTCCAGGAGATCCTCGATGATCAGTGCTTCTTGCGTGAGAAAGATCTCGCCGCCCGACTCGATCATCTCCTCCGCGCCACCGATATCCAGCCGGACGAATTTGGCTCCAAAAAGGCCATCGGTAACTATCGCGGCTGTTGCGTCGATGTCGAAGCGGACCTCAGGGTCGACCCGCATGACGACGACGGCCTGGTTGCGCTCATCGAGCTCGAGATCGGTGACCGTGCCAACCGTGATGCCGGCCGTCCGAACCTCGCTGCCGATCGTCAGGCCGTCGACTCGCGTGAACCGGGCCTGCAGAACATAGCGGTCATCGGCGACGCGGAGATTGCCGCTGAACGCCGAGGCTATGAACGCGACGAGCGCGAGAATGATCGCACCGCCGGTGGCGATCTCGGCCATCTGGCGATGTCTGGCCTTCACGACGGCGTCCAGGGCTCGTAGTCGCCGGTGGCCCTGGCCCGGCGCCCACCCTCGAGCACGCTGCCGGGCGGCCGATACGCGTCGGGCGTGCCGGTACGGTTGGGCTCGTGCTCCCGCTGCCACGGGAACCGGTGGCGCTCGCCCCGCGGAGGCTCATCGACGATATGGTGCAGCCATGCGTGCCATTCCGCGGGCACCCGACTGGCCTCGACCTCGCCCTCGTAAACGACCCATCGGCGCTCCCTGCGGTAGCCCGAGCGCCCCTTGCCCCGGTAGTAGCGGTTCCCATACCGGTCGCGCCCCACCAGCTCGCCCCTTAGCCAGGTCATCAAGCGTGTGCCCAGGGTGACCATAGTCCGGCGGTCCCAGTCCCCTTCATGAATCTTTCGGCCTTGGGTGCTTGAAAACGGCCGCGACTATGGCATTTCGCCCGGCCATCGTCCAGCCTGCGGTGCAGGAAAGGCACCCCTGATCTTGCGCTCCATATTCCCACAGGCACAAAATGTTGTTGATCGCGGCATATCTTGGGGGTATTGTTTACCTCCTGCGCGAGGTCTTGCCGACGCGGAACATATTGCGGTCGCGGGGTTTTGCGACTCGGGCGCGCGTGGGAACGGGCAAGGGGTAAAACGAGAACCGGGCCACCGGTACAGACAGCCAGGCGGATCGGGCGTATTGCCCGCGGCATTTGGGGGTATGGGCGTGCGGATCACTCGGCATTTCACGGCGGCGGGTCAGGATCCATACTCATCGATCGAGTTCAAGCGGACGTCCAGCGAGATCCGCAACCCCGATGGAACACTGGTTTTTAGCGCCGAGGACATCTGGATTCCCGCCGCTTGGAGCCAGGTTGCCGTCGACGTCCTGGCCCAGAAGTATTTCCGCCGTGCCGGCGTGCCGGCGCGCCTTGCGGCAGTCGAGGAAACCGACGTGCCCCGCTGGCTGTGGCGCCACGAAGCCGATTGGGCGGCGTTGGAGGCGCTGGCGCCGGAGGATCGTTACGGCGGCGAGACGGACGCCCGTCAGGTGTTCGACCGGCTCGCGGGCACCTGGACCTACTGGGGCTGGAAGGGCGGCTATTTCGATGCCGAGGCGGACGCCCGGACGTTTTTCGACGAAGTACGTTACATGTTGGCGGCCCAGATGGCGGCGCCGAACTCGCCGCAGTGGTTCAACACCGGGCTCCACTGGGCCTACGGCATAAATGGCCCGAGCCAGGGCCACTTCTATGTCGACTATGGGACGGGTGAGCTCACGCGCGCGACCAGCGCCTACGAGCACCCCCAACCCCACGCCTGCTTCATCCAGTCTGTCGCCGACGACCTCGTCAACGACGGCGGCATCATGGATCTCTGGGTCCGCGAGGCGCGCCTGTTCAAATACGGATCGGGTACGGGCTCGAACTTCTCGAAGATCCGAGGCGAAGGCGAGGCGTTGTCCGGTGGCGGCAAGTCGTCGGGCCTCATGAGCTTCCTCAAGATCGGAGACCGCGCGGCCGGGGCCATCAAGTCCGGGGGCACCACGCGGCGAGCCGCCAAGATGGTGAGTGTGGACATCGACCATCCGGACATCGAGGCCTACATCGACTGGAAGGTGGTCGAGGAGCAGAAGGTCGCCGCACTGGTCGCCGGCTCGCAGCTGTGCTCACGACATCTGAACGAAATCATGACGGCCTGTCACGAGGGTTCGGAGGGTAACGACCGCTTCGAGCCCAAGCGCAACAAGGCCCTGCGTGAGGCCATCCGCGCCGCTCGCCGGGCCTGCGTGCCGGGGGCCTACATTCAGCGCGTCATAGAATTCGCCCGCCAGGGTTACGACGGCATCGAGTTCCCCATCTACGACACGGACTGGGACTCGGACGCCTACGCCACGGTTTCGGGCCAGAATTCAAACAACTCGGTACGGCTTACCGATGCGTTCCTGCAAGCCGTCCTCGCCGACGGCGACTGGAAGCTCACCCGCCGCACCGATGGCGAAGTGTCGGAGGTCGTCTCGGCGCGGCGACTTTGGGAAAAGATCGGCTACGCCGCGTGGGCCAGCGCTGATCCGGGGGTGCAGTTCGATACGACGATCAACGAATGGCACACCTGTCCGGGCTCGGGCCGGATCAACGCTTCGAACCCGTGCTCGGAGTACATGTTTCTGGATGACACGGCGTGCAACCTCGCATCGCTCAACTTGATGAAATTCAGCCGTGTCCGCGTGGATGAGGCGACGGCGGGGTTCGACGTCGCGGCGTTCGAGCACGCGGTCCGCCTATGGACGGTCGCGCTCGAGATCTCCGTGCTGATGGCCCAGTTCCCATCCAGCGAGATCGCAAGGCTCAGCTACGAGTACCGGACGCTCGGCCTCGGCTTCGCAAACCTGGGCGGCCTTTTGATGGCCTCGGGCATTCCCTACGACAGCGACGCGGGCCGCGCCATGTGTGGCGCGATCACGGCCCTCATGACCGGCGTCGCCTACGGCGCTTCGGCCGAGATGGCGGAGGAGCTGGGGGCGTTTCCAGGCTATGCCCGTAACCAGACGGCCATGTTGCGCGTCGTCCGCAACCATTGGCGGGCCGCGCGAGGCGAGGAGGACGGCTACGAGGGCCTCAGCGTCCGGCCCGTGCCGCTCGACGCCGCCAATTGCCCCGATGTCGAGCTCGTCCGCGTCGCGGTGACCGCGTGGGACAGGGCTCTCGAGCTGGGCCGGGACAACGGCTTCCGCAACGCACAGGCGACGGTGATCGCGCCCACCGGCACAATCGGCCTGGTCATGGAGTGCGATACTACCGGCATCGAGCCGGATTTTGCGTTGGTCAAGTTCAAGAAGCTGGCGGGCGGCGGCTATTTCAAGATCATCAACCAAGCGGTCCCGCAAGCCCTCAGGGCCCTTGGCTACCCGCAGCACCGGATCAACGAGATCGTCGCTTATGTCGTGGGCCACGGCACCCTCGCCGGTGCGCCGGCCGTCAACCACGAGAGCCTGCGCGCCAAGGGGTTTACGGACGAGACCCTGAATGCGGTGGAGAGGGCGCTCGAGAGCGCATTCGACATCAGGTTCGTGTTCAACAAGTGGACCCTGGGCGAGAACTTCTGCACCGACACGCTGGGGCTCGACAGGGCGGCGCTGGACGAGCTGGGCTTCGATATGCTCGCCGCCATCGGCTTTTCCGAGAGCCAGATCGCCGCGGCAAGCGTCTATGTCACCGGAGCCATGACGCTCGAGGGGGCGCCTCACTTGAAGTCGAAACACCTGCCGGTGTTCGACTGCGCCAATCCGTGCGGCAGGATCGGACGGCGGGCGCTGTCGGTGGAGAGCCACATACGGATGATGGCCGCGGCCCAGCCGTTCGTCTCGGGAGCCATATCCAAGACGATCAACATGCCCAGCGACGCAACCGTCGAGGATTGCAAGAGCGCCTACATGCTGTCCTGGCGGCTCGGACTGAAAGCCAACGCGCTGTACCGCGATGGCTCCAAGCTCAGCCAGCCGCTGCATGCCCAATGGCTCGATGATGGCGACGTTCTCGACGAGCTCGTCGAGGCGCCCGACGCGGTCCGTGCCGGTATCGTCGCGGAACGCGTCGTCGAGCGCGTGGTCGAGCGTCCGGCGGAGCGCCGCCGCCTGCCCCATCGGCGCAAGGGCTACACGCAGAAGGCCATCGTCGGCGGCCACAAAGTGTATTTGCGCACCGGCGAGTACGAAGACGGCTCGCTGGGCGAGATGTTTGTCGACATGCACAAGGAAGGCGCGGCCTTCCGCTCGCTCATGAACAACTTCGCCATCGCCGTCTCGATCGGGCTGCAGTACGGCGTGCCCCTCGAGGAGTTCGTCGACGCCTTCACCTTCACGCGCTTCGATCCCGCCGGCCTGGTGGAGGGCAACGATGCGATCCGGATGTCGAGTTCCGTGGTGGACTACATCTTCCGCGAGCTCGCCATCAGCTACCTCGGGCGCCGCGATCTTGCCCACGTGAAGCCGGAGGACGTGGAACCCGACAGCCTGGGCCGCGGCGAGGTCGCGGAGGCGTTGCCGCCGCCGGCGGAGCGGGTGATCAGCAGCGGCTACGTGCGCAACAACCTCGTCGTTCTCGACGGCGGCGCGGGCCGTACCTTCATTCGGAAACCGCTCGGCGGCGCGGAGGGCGGCGAGTCCGAGCCGATGGCGCTGTCCCTGGGCGCCAAGGCGGACGGGACGCTTGCCCTCGAACGCAGCGACGAGGCGGGCCTCCGGATGCTGGACAGTGTCGAGACCGAAGAGCGCGTCAATCTGGTGCGCGAGGCGCGTCTCAAGGGTTATGAGGGCGATGCATGCGGCGAGTGCGGCAATTTGACCATGGTGCGCAACGGGACGTGCCTCAAATGCGTGACCTGCGGCGCCACGAATGGCTGCAGCTGACGGTTACCCGGTCCCGCCATGGGGACCGGGCCCCCAGCCCGCTCGGCCGTCACGGCCGGCGCGGGCTACTCTCTCCTCCCTGAGCCTTGCGGGGTGCGCACAGGTAGCGCGCACCCCGGCTTTTTTCCCTTGGCTCGGAGGGCCATGGTGACCGGCAAGATCGAGGCGAGGCTGGCGGAGCTGGGCATCACGTTGCCCGAGCCCGCAGCCCCGGCTGCCAATTACGTGCCCTGGGTGCTGAGCGGCAACATGGTCTACGTCTCCGGCCAGCTTCCCATCGTCGACGGCAAGCCCGGGTTCCTGGGTCGATTGGGCGACGATCTGGACATTGCCCAGGGGGTGGAGGCGGCGCGTATATGCGGGCTCAACATCATCGCCCAGCTCCGCGCCGCTCTCGAGGGCGACCTGGATCGGGTGGTACGCTGCGTCAAGTTGGGCGGCTTCGTCCAATGCGCGCCAACGTTCACCCAGCAACCATCGGTGATCAACGGCGCCTCCGACCTCATGGTCGAAGTGTTCGGCGATGCTGGACGGCACGCGCGTTATGCCGTCGGGACCGTTTCCCTGCCCCTCGGCGTCGCCGTCGAGGTCGAAGCCATCTTCGAAGTGGTCTGACCGGCGCCTCACCTGGCTTGGCGACGACGCCAAGCCGGCCTAACCTAGCTCGGACGAGCAGGAGGAGGCCGGCGTGGCCGATGGCGGCGGTTTGACCGCACGCATCATCGAGCGGATATCGGAGGTCCCGGCGCACGAATGGGACGCCTGCGCCGGACGGACCAATCCGTTCGTCACGCACGTGTTTCTCCAGGCGCTCGAGGAAAGCGGTTCCACCACCTCGGAGTCCGGCTGGCTGCCCCGTCATCTGGTCATCGAGAACGATCGGGGCCGCGTGCTTGCCGCGGTGCCGATGTACCTCAAGGGCCATTCCTATGGCGAGTACGTGTTCGACCACGGCTGGGCCGATGCTTTCGAGCGCGCGGGTGGTCGCTACTACCCGAAGCTCCAGGTGGCCGTGCCCTTCACGCCGATCACGGGACCGCGGCTGCTGCTGCGCCCGGCGGTGGACGGCGGCGGTTCGGAGGCCGAATTGCGCAGGGCCGTCATCGGCGCGCTCGAGACGATGACCGAGCGGCTGGGCGTCTCGTCGCTGCACGTCACCTTCCCGACCGAGGACGAGTGGCGGGAGCTGGGCCGTTGCGGCTGGATCCAGCGTCTGGGCCAGCAGTTCCACTGGTACAACAGGGGCTACGAAAGCTTCGACGACTTTCTCGGGGCGCTCGTCAGCCGAAAGCGCAAGACCATACGCAAGGAGCGCCGGCGGGTGGCCGAGCAGGGTATCCACGTCCATGCCCTCTCGGGTCCGGAGATAGAACCCTGTCACTGGGACAGCTTCTACCGGTTCTACATCGACACCTACGATCGCAAGTGGGGCTATCCCTATCTGACGCGCGAGTTCTTCGAGATCGTCCACGAGCGTATGGCGGATTCGGTCGTGCTGATGGTGGCGGCCGTCGAGGGGCGGCCGGTGGCGGGCGCGTTGAATTTCCGTGGCACGGATGCCCTCTTCGGTCGCAATTGGGGCTGCGAGCGCGACTACAAGTTCCTCCATTTCGAGGCCTGCTATTACCAGGCCATCGAATACGCCATCGTCCACAGCCTGGAGCGGGTGGAGGCCGGCACCCAGGGACCGCACAAGATCCAACGCGGATACGAGCCCCGACCGACCTATAGCGCGCACCTGATCCGCCACGCGGGTCTCCGGGAGGCGGTGACCCGCTTCTGCGCCAGCGAGCGTGCGAAGCTCGAGCGGGAAATGACCCATCTCGCCCGCTACTGCCCCTATCGCCAGGAGGAAGAGCCGGCCCAAGTGAGTGTCGAATGACGCTGACGATAGGCATGGCAGCCAATTGCAGAGTCCGCGCCGCCGCCCCACCGGCTGGACGGCCCGCCCATACCGGACCACGCGGATAAGAGATTCACGATGAGGGAATCGGCGCCGCGGGGCGCGTGAAATGGTTCGATCTCGACGGGATGGGCCGGCTGCTACTGCGCGGTAATCGAGACGTTGGGCTTCCGGCTCGGGCCGTTGCCTCCCTTGCCGCCGCCTTTGCCGCCTTTCGGTTTCTTCGGTGGAGGATCCTCGCGGTACTCGAAGCTGAGCTTGCCGTTTTCGACCACGACCCGGA
>JBHICL010000128.1:0-8102 GCA_046759605.1 Alphaproteobacteria bacterium
GGTCCCGGTCATTTCTTCTCGAAGACCCACCATGTGATGTTGTCGAGCCCGGTCAGGCGACGCCAAAGAAAGCCATAGTCGAGAACGCGAAGGTCGGCGAAGTTATCGAGCCAGAACGACCCGAAGTCGCGCTTGAAGAGGTAGCCCGCGTGCCCGCGGTACTCGACCTCGTCGGGCTGGTCGGAGAAGTACTCCGCACATACGACGTAACGGCGCGCCACCCTGTGGATCTCGCGGCAGGAAGCCAGCAGGTCGTCCGGATGAACGTGGATCAACACGCCGCTGGTGAACGCCATGTCGACGGCGCCGTCCGACATGCCGATTTCGGCCGCGACCCCGTCATGAACGCGCGCTGGCGGCAGGATGCCGTTTTCGACGATCGCGGCTCGCGCGCCGGCGTTGGGCTCGATGGCGTGGAGGGTGGCGTCCGTCAAGAAGCCCAGGGCCTGCAGATTGATTCCGACATTGGCGCCGATTTCGAGAATGGAGCGCGGTGGCGCTCCCTCCATCGCGCGGAGGATTCGCGCCCACATGGCGATACGAGCGGCCAGCCGGTCGTCGGTCGCCGCATTCCGCTCGGTGTAGGCGTCGCCGAACTCGCCGCGCCAGAACCGGCTTTGGACCGTCTCCAGGGAGCCTTTCATCGCCATTCCTGTCCTCTCTTCATCCTGTTGCCGCCTGCCGGCAATGGGCGTTGATGGTGGCGATCTCGGGATGCCGCTCGAGGACGGCCAGCACCTCCTCGAAGGCCGGGATAGCCGGCGGCGCCGGCAGATGCCGCATGAGCGCTTGTAAGAACGCGTAGTCGTCGGGGTAGTCGAGGGTCCAGCGCAACGACGCCAGTGAGCCCTCGGCGCGGTACAGATTGACCCGGCAGAGGCCGTCGTGCCGGCGCAGCCACGGCGTTACATGCTCGCGCTCGTCCGGCTCCCGGGCCTCGGCGGCCGCGCGCACGAGCGCCGCGCGGGTGAATGCCTCGCAATCGAGGCCGAGGGGCCAGGAACGCGTAAGGTTGTTGCTGGCGTAGTCGGCGCCGGCCATCTCGCGCAGATGAATGACGCGGCCGCAGATCCCGGGATCGATGAACGGGCAGTCGCTCGTGACCCGGACCACGACATCGGCATCGAGCGCCTCGGCGGCGCGCCGGTACCGGTCGAGCACGTCGTGCTCCGAGCCGCGAAATACCTCCGCGCCACAGCGCCTTGCCTCCGCGACCACGGGGTCGGTCTCCGGTCCCTCGGTGGTCGCGCAGCACACCACGTCGACCCCCGGCACGGCCTGGCATCGGCGCAAAACGTGGCTGAGGACCGTCGCCCCACCAAGGTCCTTGAGAACCTTCCCGGGCAACCGTGTCGAGGTCATGCGCGCCTGCACGATGACCGTCGTCGTCACTGACCGCCCCTCCCCCTCAAACCCGGACCGCGAAGCCCTGTTCCCTGAGGAACAGCTTCGCCTCTCTCGGCGTTTGCTCGGTAAAGTGGTAGATGCTGGCCGCGGCCACGGCGTCGGCCTTGCCGTCGCGCAGGACCTCGGCCATGTGCGCGAAGCAGCCGGCGCCGCCGGAGGCGATCACCGGGATCGGCACGGCGTCCACGACGCGGCGGGTCAGCACCGTGTCGTAGCCATCCATCGTTCCGTCGCGGTCGATGGAGGTGAGCAGGATCTCTCCCGCGCCGAGCTCGGCCACGTTTCGCGCCCATTCGACCGGATCCTTTCCGGTCGGCCTGGTGCCGCAGTGGGAGTAGACCTCGTAGCAGCCGTTATTCCGGCGCACGTCGATGGCCACGACAATGCACTGCACCCCAAACATGCCCGCCGCCTCTGTGATCAAATCGGGCTTCTCCAGCGCGGCCGTATTGACGGCGACCTTGTCCGCGCCGACCATCAGGAGCTCGCGCACATCGTCGATGGAACGGACGCCGCCACCGACCGTCATTGGCATGAAGCACTCCGAGGCCAGCTCGTCGATCTGGCGGAAGTCCGGCGGTCTGCCCGCCGGCGTTGCGGCGATGTCCAGGAAAATGATCTCGTCGACTTCTCTCAGGTTGTAGACCCGCACCGCCTGCATGGCGCCCCCGGTGCGGCGCCACGAGTCGAAGCCGACGCCCTTGACCAGGCCGACATCCTTCATCAACAACGTCGGGATGATCCGCACTTTCAGCATCGACGCGCTACCCGGCCCATCGCATGCCGAGGAAATTCTCCAGCATCCGGAAACCGGCCTTCTGGCTCTTCTCGGGGTGGAACTGGACGCCCAAGACGTGCCCGCGCCTCACGCCGGCGATGAAGCCGCCGCAGTAGGGCGCCACGGCGGTGACGTATTCGCTCGAGGCGTCGAAACGGTAGCTATGGACGAAGTAGAAGTCGGTTCCGGACGCTATGTCCTCGAACAACGGATGGTGCGCCCTCACCTCGACCTCGTTCCAACCCACGTGAGGCACGCGCTCGCCGTTGATCGGCTCGAGGCGCGTGATCTCTCCGGGAATGAGACCGAGGCCTTCGCTGTCGCCCTCGCTGCTGCGCTCCGCCAGGAGCTGCATACCAAGACAGATCCCAAGGAACGGAACGGCGCGACGGCCGACCTCGGCGACGATCGCCTCGTCCATGCCGCTTGCGCGCAGGTTCACCATGGCCGCACCGAACGCGCCGACCCCGGGGAGAATGATGTGGTCGGCTGTGGGAAGGGCCGCCGGATCGCATGTCACGCGTGGCGATCCGCCGCAACGCTCGATGGCGCGAGCGATGGAATCGAGATTGCAAAGCCCGTAATCGACGATGGCGACGGTTCCCACGGCGCATCACCTATTCGTTGTCGTAATTGACCTTGATCAGGTTGCCGTCCCGATCCTTCACGGGGTTTCCCTGGTTGTCGCAGACGAAGAGGCGCTTGTTGGTGAAGCGGTCGCAGACGCGATGGAACTCGTCCACGGTCATGTCGATCTCGTCGAGGATTTCCGCTAGGGACCGGCCGAGGTAGGTCCAAGGAAACCTGCCATCGTGCCGCCGCACCAGTTTGAGTGCGTCGGAACGAGAGAGACGCGCGCGGCGGATATGATTGCAGGCGATGTCGGTGGCCCGCCCGAAGCCATACTTCAGATACTTGAAGTAGTCGTGGATGCCCGTCTGATAGTTGTCGAGATTCTCGTAATTGACGAGCGATCCCTCGACGGTCGAATGGTAGGTCTCGAACCCGTGGCCCTGGGCGTAGAGGGCGTTGGCGTAGCCGTCCCATGGAAAGTAGTAGCCGAGGAAAAGGCCCGTCACGCCGACGCGCGCAAGCCCCTCGTCGGAGGGATAACGGTACTGGACGAGGTCCCCTTCCCGGATACCGGCCTGGCCCACGAGGTCGCTCACCCGAAGGCCAAGCAGCCCACCGAACTCTTCCAGCCAGCGCCGATCGAGGATGTTGTTCTCGGCGGCCGCCGCCGGCCCACCGTATTCGTTCTGGGCGTTCTCCCCCCAGACGATCAGCCGTATCCCATGGTGAACGGCGGCCCGTATCGGGACGGTGAAGATCGTGACGTGCTCGGGCCACGAGATGTCGCCGATCTCCACGAGCGCGAGCTTGTTGATTCGACGACGCACCACGGGGTTGGTCGTGACCTCCACGTGATCCGCCCCGAGGCTTCTGAGGTTCTCGATGTTGCGCCGGCCGATATCCGTCAGCGAATCCGTCGTCGCGGTCACACAGAGTGGGTTCATGCCCAGCTCGAGCAGCCGGGCGACCTGGTAGGTGCTGTCCTTGCCACCGCTCACCGGCACGAGGCAGTCGTAGTTGCTCTCATCCCGGCTGCGATAGCGCTCGACGACGTCAAGGAACTCGAGACGCCTTGCGTCCCAGTCGATCTCGCCGCGCATCTCGAAGCTTCGGCAGGCGCTACAGACACCGTCCGAATCAATTCGAAGATCCGGCTTGGTGCTCGGATAAAGGCACCTATTGCAGTACCGGATAGTCATGGACGAGCTCTCTTCGAAGCGAAGCCCTCGCGGCAGGCTCACCGGCCGCCAGGACGGCTCTGAGCGCGTCGACGACGCGCTCCACGTCCCTTTCGGTCATGGCCGGGAACAGCGGCAGACTGAGACAGCGGGCGTAGTACGCCTCCGCGCCCGGCAGATGGATATGGCCATACCGCGCCCGGTAGTACGGCTGCCGGTGGACCGGAATGTAGTGGACCTGGGTGCCGATGCCCCGGGCACGAAGTTCGTTCATGACCACGGCCCGACTCACACCGGCGGCGGCGAAATCGATGAGCACGGCGTAGAGATGCCAGGCGGGCTTGCCGCCATGGACCGCAGAGACGGGCCGCGCGAGGGGCGCCAGGTCTTCCAGCAAGGCGTCATACCGCGCCGCCAGCGCCCGTCGGCGGGCGACAAATCCATCGAGCTTTCGGAGCTGGCTCAGCCCCAGCGCACACTGGATATCGCTGGCGCGGTAGTTGAACCCGAGAACCTGAAACTCGTGGTACCAGGGGTTGGGCGTCCCATCGGCGGCGAACGCGAGGTCGGCGTTCTCGAAGCGGGCACGCGTCATCCCATGGGCCCGAAGCGACCGCAACCTGTCGGCGAGGTCGGAATCGTTCGTCGTCGCAACCCCGCCCTCGCCCATGGTGACGGTCTTGACCGGATGCAGCGAGAAAGCGGCAACGTCACCATGGCGACATCCGCCGACGGTGGCGTAACCTCCGTCCGCGCCCGGATAGCTGCCGCCAATAGCATGGCACGCGTCCTCGACGACGCGCAGCCCATGCGCACGCGCCAAACGGCCAATGCCCACCATGTCCGCGCATTGGCCGTTGAGGTGGACCGGGAAGACGGCCCTGGCCCTGGAGCTGCCCTCGAGGCGGGCGCGCGCCTCCTCCAGGGTCTCCGGGGTCATCAAACCGGTCGCCGGGTCCACATCCGCAAACACAACCTCGCCACCCGCGTGACGCACGACGTTCGCCGTGGAGACGAAAGTGATCGCCGGCACCAACACGTGGTCGCCGGGCCCGATGCCCAGCGCCATGGCCGCCAGGTGCAAGGCGGCTGTCCCGCTGTTGCAGGAAACGGCGTGCTCCGCGCCGACCTTCGTGGCGAAGGCGGACTCGAACGCCTCCACGGCGGGGCCGGTCGTAAGCCAGTCGCCCCGGAGGACGCGTACGACGGCCTGTATGTCCGCCTCGTCTATCTCGTGCCGCCCATATGGCAAGAAGTCCCGTGGCTCACTCATGCGCGCGACATCTCGACCATATGCCGTAGACCGTCAGCATCCAGCCAATCGACGTTCGTGTCGCTCGAGTAACGGAACCCCTCACCCACGCTTCCTCCGTCGTTGCCGTTGTGGCCGCGGCCGTTGAGGGGCGAGATCATGTAGCGGTCCGGCAGCTCCCGTGTCGTACGCGCGTCGTCCTCTGTGATCATGACCTCGTGCAGCTTCTCGCCCGGGCGAATGCCGATGACTTCGATAGCCACGTTCGGCGAGAGCGCACGCGCCACGTCGACGACCCTCATGCTCGGGATCTTGGGCACGAAGATCTCGCCGCCCTGCATCAACGCGAGTGAAGAGAGGACGAACTCCACACCCTGGCCGAGGGTGATCCAGAAGCGCGTCATCTTCTCGTCGGTGATGGGAAGCGTCGTCGCGCCATCGCGCAAGAGCTGCTTGAACAGCGGTATGACGCTGCACCGGGAGTCGATCACGTTGCCGTAGCGAACGACCGAGAATCGCGCTCCGCCGGCACCCGACAAATTGTTTGCGGCGACGAAGATCTTGTCCGAGGCAAGCTTGGTTGCGCCGTAGAGATTGACCGGATTGGCCGCCTTGTCGGTAGAGAGAGCGATAACCTTCCTGACCCGCGCGCGCAGCGACGCCTTGACCACGTTCTCCGCGCCGTGGATGTTGGTCATCACGCACTCGAAGGGATTGTATTCGGCCGCCGGAACCTGCTTGAGCGCGGCCGCGTGGATCACGTAGTCCACCTCCCGCATGGCCATCTCGAGCCGGTCCACGTTGCGGACATCGCCGATGAAGTAACGCATGCACGGGTACTCATCGACGCCGAACAGTTGCGCCATTTCGTATTGCTTGGCCTCGTCGCGGGAAAAGACGATCAGCCGTTTCGGCGTGCATCGATGGAGGACCCGGCGAACGAACGCCCGTCCGAACGAGCCGGTCCCACCCGTTACGAGAACGGAAGCTCCGTCGAGGTCCGGAAGCGGCTCGTCGAAATGCCTGACTTGAGCTGACATACCACTTGTTCGACCTGCGTAAATCTTTACGTGCATTATCGCGGGGAATGGTTCATTGGCCGTTAACAGGGGGGCGTCGCCCGTTCCTAGGCCGCTTAGGCGGTTCGCTCGTGCGCAGGACCGGCGCACGGCTTTACCGTTTATTAAGCTTGACGCTTGAGACTGCGAGAATCGCAGTGCCAGTTGTCGTTTAGGAAAATGCCACTCAAACTGAGCCTGTCGAAAGGCGAGAAGCTCATCGTCAACGGCGCCGTCATCAAGAACGATGGCACCGACGCGAGTCTTGTCTTCGAGAATCAGGCGCACATTCTGCGGCAGAAGGACATCCTCACGATGGAGGATGCGACGACGCCGGCATCGCGCGTGTACCTCGCACTGCAATGCGCCTACATGTTCCCCGAGAACGCGTCGCGTCACCTCGACGACTTCCGTCAACTGGCCTCGGAGTTCGCATCCGCGGCGCCCAGCTCGGTCAAGATCGTCGAGACGATGTTCGACCATGCCGACCAGGGCCAGCTGTACAACGCCCTCAAAGCGTGCCGAGAGCTCATCGACTACGAAGCCGGGGTGCTGGCCGATGCGTAGCGGTCAGGCGGCGAAAAGCTACAACGAGCCCAATGTAAGGGGTGGCTCGCCGCGGGAAAGCGAGGCGCGGGCGCTTCTCGAGGCTGCACGCCGCATGGCCGAGGCACAGAGAAATCCCGACGACATGGACACCGTCATCGACTCGGTGCGGCTCAACTGGCGCCTGTGGACGATCTTTCAGGCAGAGCTCGCGGCGCCCGACTGCCAGGTGCCGCTCGACATCCGTCAGAATATGCTGAACCTGTGCAACTTCGTCGACAAGCGAACGGTGGAGATCCTGTCCAAGCAGGAAGCCAACCTCCTGGACGCGCTCATAAGCATCAACCGCAACATCGCGTCCGGGCTCCTCACCGATCCGAACGGGGCGGACGCGCCGGACGATGGGGGGCATAAGGGCGGCGACGAAACGCCCCAGGGCCTCGGTCCCGACGGGGTCTCGGCCTAGCGTAAAGCCCCCAGCCTCGCGGTTCACGGTCTGCAACGTCGCGGCGCTCGCCCAGCTCGGAGGGTCGGCGACACCGGGCTGTCATCAGGAACACTGACAATCTATCGTAAGGCAAACAAAGCGCCCTGCCATGGAAGCCAAAGTCGTGCTCCTGGCCGATCGACCAGGCCTCATTCCAGCTCTGGCTGTCTGGTTTGCCCGAGTTTGGGAGCCCTATTACGGGCCAGATGGCCCGGGCGATGCCATGGCTGATTTGCAGGCCGGCTGCCAGAAAGACCAACTGCCAATCTATCTGGTCGCCATGAGTGCCGATGGAAAGGCGCTCGGCACGGCCTCTTTGAAAGATTTGTCTGCGGCGGACCGGCCAGATCTTGGACCTTGGCTCACAGCGCTGGCTGTGCCACCTGAACATGCCGGACAAGGCGTTGCGGAGCTTCTCGTCGCGGCAATCGAGGACGAAGCGAAGCGTCTGGGCCAAAGCGCCATTTACTGCGACGCGAACACAGACGAAACACTGAAAAGCCCAAGCGGATGGGAAGAAGTCGATGCTTTTCTGCTCGCCAACCGCGGATGGGCAAGGATCGGCACGGCTGATTCTCTGAGAGGACCGACGGCGATTTACAAATGTGTCCTCAACGCTATTCGATCCCACGGTCCAGCCTAGTCGTCACGTCCGGACATCGTCGGACCAAGCGCCGGCGGCAATTTCTTCCCGCCACAGACTGAAGGTTTTGCCGACGGGCCTTGAGCGGCGCTCGGCGGCATCCGAAATTTCCCTTGGGTTTCAAGGCATTGTGAGTGGCCGGCCTTTGGTCCGGGATTTGCGACGCTCGTCTGGCCTTTG
>JBHICL010000129.1:0-8082 GCA_046759605.1 Alphaproteobacteria bacterium
ACGCCCACCGCCCGCTCGTGCCGCTGACCTCTTCGGCGACATCCCCGCCTGACTGCTCCTTGCTCGCATCGAGCTTTCTCCGCCGCACGCTGCCGCTGAGCTGCGGCCACGCCCCTCGTGCAGCCCTGAGGGGTGATTCCCGCCTCGCGGCCGCGTGCTCATCCGTCGTCGGTATCCCCCTTGACCGGCGCTTCATCCGCGCTGTAGCATCCGGTCATGCTCCTGGAGGGGTGCCTGAGGTCGGGAGGGGCAGGCCGGCAGCCGCGGCCACGGTTCGGCCCCGGGGCGGGGCCGGCGGCAGAGGGCTTTTTATCTTTCCCATGCCCCCCATGACTATGAGGAGGGGGTGCAATCCTTCCTCGACAAGCGTCCTCCAAAGTTCACGGGACGCTAAGCCAGCCTGACTCCGTGTCGTAACGCCTCTCGCTGGCTGGACTCATATCGTGACGGCTCGTCAAACAGTCTGGTGCGAGCGTGACAAGTCCCAGACAGGATCTGCGATCGTTTGTGGAAGACTACGGCACGGCCCACCCGGGTGAGTTCATCCGGGTGACCGAGCCGGTCGACCTCAGGTTCGATCTCCAGGCCATTGCGCTGGAGCTCGAGCGCCGGCGCCGCGTTCCCATCCTCCTCTTCGAGAAGGTCTCGGGCTCCGACATCCCGGTTATCTCCAACGTCATGGCCAGCCGGCGCGTCTATGCTCACGCGCTGGGCGTCGAGGAGGCGCAGATGCCGGCGACCTACGCCGCGCGTCTCAAACAGCACCTGAAACCAGTGGTGGTGACCGATCCTCCGTTCCGCCACACCCTCCTCACCGCGGACCGGGTAGACCTCCCGAGGCAGCTCCCCGTTCCGACTTACTATCCCGGCGATGCGGCCCCGTATCTCACCGCAGCCCTGGTCGTGGCCAAAGATCCGGACACCGGGGTCGAGACCGCGGGCTACCATCGCTTTCAGGTGGAGGACAGACGTCGGATGGGCGTGAGCCTCCATTCTCGTCGACGGATGTACGAGTATCAGCGGCGTGCGGAAGCTCGTGGGAAGAATCTCGAGTGTGCCCTCGTCCTCGGGCTTCACCCGCTCGTCAGCCTGGGTGCGTTGTCGTACCCGCCGCCGGAGGTCTCGAAGCTCGAGGTGATAGGGGGGTTGTTCCAGGAACCGCTGGAGGTCGCCCGGTGTGAGACGGTTGATCTGCTGGTTCCCGCCTGGGGGGAGATCGTCATCGAGGGTGAGATCCTGGCCGGAGTCAGAGAACCCGAGGGACCCTTCGGGGAGTTCACCGGCTACTTCTCCAGCCGGAGCACCGAGCACGTCTTCGTCGCCAAGGCGCTGTCCATGCGGGAGCGCCCGTGGTTTCAGTCCATCAGCTCGGGTCGAGCGCCCGACCACATCTTGCCCCTCGGCGTCCTTCGTGAAGTCGAGATCAAGAACGCCTTGAGCCGGACCATCCCGAACGTCAGGGCCGTGCACGTGCCCACCTCGGGCTGTGCCGCGTTCACCGCATTCGTCTCCATCGCCCAGAGCCGGCCGGGGGAAGCCAAGCACGCAATCCCCGTCGTGTTCGGGGTAGATCATTACTTGAAGCTCGTGGTCATCGTGGACGACGACATCGATGTCTTCGACGAGTCGGAAGTGTTCTGGGCGCTGGCGACCCGGATGCAGGCGGATCGAGACCTAGTGGTCATCTCCGGGAGTCTGGGCGCCATCTTGGATCCGTCTGCCAGCGAGCGGGGACTGACGGCGAAGATCGGTGTCGATGCCACGAGGCCGTTCGGAGAACCGTTCGCGGAGAAGCTCTCGATGACACCGGAGAAGGTCGCCCGGGCTCGCGAGCTGGTCTCCCGCCTGCTCGCCTAGTGCCGTTCCAACTTGTTGCGACCGATGACCGAAGGCATCTTACCAGGGAAGCGCCCGTCGCGCCTGCTGGGTAGCACGGAGCTGTAATTCATCGATTGCGCCGTGTTTCGGAGCGAATAGTTGGGACGGCACTAATCCCCTTGCGCCGGTCCCTGTCGCGTCGTGAGGTAGAGGCCGAAGAAGATCAGCGCGACCCCGGCGAAGTGGTAGCCGCGCACGGCCTCGCCGAGGAAAATCACCGCGAGAGTCGTCCCGAACACGGGCATCAGGTGGATGAAGAGGCCCGCCTTGTTTGAGCCGACCGCCACGACGCCCCGGTTCCAGAAGACATAGGCGAGGACGGAGGCGAACAGGCCGATGTAGAGGATGCTGGCGACGTTGCCCAGAGTGATCTCGAAGGGCCCCACGACCGCGTATTCGAGCAGGTAGAACGGCAGCAGCAGGACGACGCCGACCACGCTCAGGCTGGCGACGACGTCGAGCGGCGGGAGCTGGACCGGCCGCCACCTCAGGAGTGCCGAGTAGACCGCCCACAACGGGATCGCGACGAACATCCAGAGATCGCCGTAGTTGAACTCGAGTGCGGTCAGCACCTCCAGGCTCCCCCGTGCCACGAGGACCACGACCCCCACCAGCGAGACCGCGATCCCCACCGACTGGGACCCCGTGACCGTCTCCCGGAGGAGGATCCACGTTACGATCACGATGACCACCGGCGTGGTCGCGAACATGAGGAGCGCGTTGACCGCCGCCGTGAAGTTCAGCGCGTAGTAGAGCAGGCTGTGGAACCCGGCGATGCCGGTGGCGGACAGCAGGACCAGCATCTTCCAGCGTCGCGCGATCACGTCCCGGTGGGTGATCAAGGAAGCCACGGTAAAGGGGAGGAGCGCCGCCGACGCCGTGACCCAACGCCAGAAGTTCAAGGAGACGGGCGAGATGTCGGTATGAAGCGCGCGACCCAGCACCCAATTGCCCGACCAGAACAGCACGGCCAGCGCGAGCAGCAGATAGGGCGAGACATGAGAGAGCGCGGGGGTGCGTCTGGTCACCGTCCTCGTCCTCTGCTTGGTCAGCGCCCGGCGGCCTTGAGCGGCGCGAGCTTTCGCTGACGCAGGAACTGGAGCCCCAGGATCCCGCCGAACGCCAGGATACCGGCCAGGTCGGTCGTCTTTTCCGGGGCGATCATGAGGAGAGCCGCGACGAACAGCACCAGACGCTCCCACCGGCCCGCTAGGGTCAGCAGATAGCTGTTGACCGAGGCGGCCAGGCAGCCCACCCCTCCGACCGAGGTCGCCAAGATCCAGAGGACGGCCCAGACAGAGCCCTGGAGCAGCATCGCCGGGTGGTACGCCAGGGCGAAGGGAATCAGGAAACCGGCCAGCGTGAGCTGGAAGGCCTGGGTGCCGGTGTGCCACATGCTCGCGCCGGAGATCCCGGCCGCCGCGTAGGCGGACAGCGCGATGGGCGGAGTGACCATGGAGAGGATGGCGAAATAGAAGATGAACATATGGGCTTGCAGGGGCGAGAGCCCGTACTGTTGCAGTGCCTGGCCCATCAGCACGGCGGCCATGACGTAAGCTGCGCTCGTGGGCATTCCCATACCGAGGATCAGGCAGGCCACCATGACGATGAGCAGCGCCGGGAACAGGTGTCCGCCCGACAGCTCGACGATCGACCCGGTCAGCTTGATGCCCAAGCCCGTGTAGACGGCAATGCCAATGACGATGCCGGCGGCGGCGGAGGGTACCGCCACGGCGACCGCCTTGCGCGCCCCACTCTCGAGCGCCGTGAGGAACTTTTCCGGGCCGATCCGTGTCTCCCGACTGAGGAAGCTCACCACGACCGTCGCCAGCATGGCAGAGGTCGCAACGGTGAGCAGCGAATACCCCCGGAACAGGGTGACCACCAGCACGATGAGCGGCACCCCGAGATGACCTCGCCGCGCGAGCGGAGCACGGAGTGGCGGCAGCTCCTCCTGACTGAGGCCGCTGAGCCCCTCGCGCCGGGCCCGCAGGTCGACCATGAAATAGAGGGACACGTAGTAGATGATCGCGGGGATGACGGCGGCGATGACAAGCTGGACGTAGGGGAGCCCGATGGTTTCAGCGAGGATAAACGCCGCGGCCCCCATAATGGGAGGCATGAGCTGGCCTCCGGTGGACGCGGCCGCCTCCACCGCCCCGGCAAACCGGGCGGAATAGCCGATCCGGCGCATGAGCGGGATGGTGAAGATGCCTGTGCCCACCACGTTGGCCACGGCACTGCCACTCACGGTGCCCATGATGCTGCTCGCGACGATGGCGGCTTTGGCGGGACCGCCGCGGCGGCGGCCCGTCAGGCGGAAGGCCAGGTCGATGAACAGCTCGCCGGCTCCACACGCTTCCAGGAATGCGGCGAACAGGATGAAGTAGAAGACGATGCCCGCCGAGACGCCGATGGGAATGGTGAAGATGCCGCTGGGAGAGAGGAACTGCAGATCGATGAAGTGGCGGAAGGAGACGCCTCGGTGGCCTAGGTAGCCGGGAATGAGCGGCCCGCCGATTGCGTAGCCGATGAACACCGCGAGGATAACGGTGAGCGCGAGGCCGGCCACCCGCCGCGAGGCTTCGAGCAGCACCAGCACGCAGACGACACCCAGCGCGTAGTCCATCGGCGAGAGCGGGTCGACGAAGGCGGTACGCGTGGTCACACGCTCGAAATGCCAGAGAAAGTATGCTACTAACCCCAGCGAGATGACCGACAGGGCTCGGTCGAGGACTCGCCGTCCACGCCTCTCTCGGTCAGCAGATACCGGGTGCACGAAGAAGCAGAGGGCCAAGGCCAGGAACACGTGGATGGGCCGAAGGATCATGAAATGGAGTGGGTAGACCGCGTTGTAGAGCTGGAAGGTGGACCAGGCGAGGGCGATGAGGGCCGGGAAGGTCAAGAAGCGCTTCATGGCAGCTTCGGGCGCGGGGGGCACGACCCCCCGCGCCCGAGATCACACACACGGCGCTCCCTCGCCGCAGTTGGCGGCGTGAGCAGGAGCAGCCGGGGGCTCCGGACCGGTGCCTGCTTTAAGGCATGTACCCCTTTTCCTTGTAGTAGCGTGCCGCCCCCGGGTGGATGGGCACACCCAAGGCATCGGGAGTCCAGGCCTTCTTGCAGCTGAACCGCTTGAAGCTGGCGTGGGCCCGTCCCAGCTTTTTGGTGTTTTCACACACGGCCTTCGTAATCCGGTAGGCGACCTCGTCGGGCAGGCTGGCGCGTGCGACGAGGTTGGTGTGGAGCCCCACCGTCGGCACATCCTGGTCTTGCCCTCGGAAGGTCCCGGCCGGCAAGATGGCTCGGCGATATCCTTCCTTCTCCAGCGCGGCGATGACATCCTCTCGCAGAGGTAGAAACTTCAGCCGGGCGCTCACGGCGATCTCGGTCACCGAGGGGTGCCCAGCCGTGATGACGTGGGTCAGGATCTGGCCGCGTCCATCTTTCATCTGTGCCCTGATGGCTCCGAAGCCGGTGTTCTGCACGCGCCCGCCCCACTTGCGCAGGTCATCGTAGCCGAAACCGTACGCGGCCATGAGCCGACGCGTCGTGAACTCCCCGCCGCCACCCACGGGAACGGTCATCCAGCTCAGGGGCTTCTTCTCCTCGACGATCTGGTCGACGGAGTTCACGTTGGCATCGGCGCGGACCACGACACCGAGGTAGTAGTTGTCCATGGCCCCGATGAGCCCGCGAAGGTCACGCATGGGGGTCTTGTAGGCATGCTCGCCTCGGTGCGCCCATTTGGCCATAGCGGTAAAGCCGAGCGCCAGATCTGCGTCCCCCTGTTGGAGGAGCTTCATGTTGCCCACGGCGCCGGCGAAGGGCAGGATGTCGAAGGACGAGCCCTTGGGGAACGCCTTGTGCAAGAGCGCCGCGATGGAGGCCCCGTACACGTACCAGGAGCTCCCGAGGAACATCGTCGCGGTGCGGAGCTGCACCGGTTTTGTCTGGTCTGCGTCCGATCGTCCGGAGCCGAAGGTGAGGGCGGCGACAACCGCCATCAGCGACACCCACACCAAGACTCTTCTGCTGGATCTCATCATCTCGCACCTCCTCATCTGCGTTTGGGCCAGGTAAGTACACTGTCGCGGGCCCTTACAATAGCAGAATTGCCCCCCCAAGCAAGTCCCCCAACTGCCACATCTGCTCGCTTGACCCTCGGCATCGAGGAGGCTAGCATGCCTCGGGAGACGCGACAGTCGTCACCGAAAAGGAGTACAGGAGCAATCGCAGCGGATTGGGTTTTTGCCAACGGTCAGATCCTCACCTGCGACCCTCGAATCCCTCGCGCCCGATGGGTGGCGATTAGAGGAGAGCGAGTGCTCGCCGTCGGGAGGGGATCTGGCCTCCGCCGCTGGCGCGGACCTCGAACCCGGTGGGTTGATCTACGCGGTGCGACGGTCATCCCCGGCCTGGTGGACGTTCACGCCCACCTGGATCGTGAGGGGCTGAAGTACCTTTCCCCCTCGCTGGCCGCCTGCCGGTCCGTCGGCGATATCCAGGCGCTGGTTCGCCGGCTGGCCACCTCCCCCCCCGCCGGGGAGTGGATTGTCACCATGCCCGTTGGCCAGCCGCCGTTCTACCAGAACGTGCCCGAGTGTCTCGAGGAGAAGCGGATGCCGACTCGGTGGGAGCTGGACGCTGCCGCGCCGGAGCATCCCGTTTACATCCGTGGTATCTGGGGGTACTGGGGCAAACCGCCGATCCGTTCGGTGGCGAACAGCCTGGCTCTTCGCCTCGCTGGCATCACGCGTGACACGGTGCCACCCAAGGGTGTCGAGGTCCTGAGGGACGCTTCCGGTGAACCGACGGGAGTGTTCATCGAGCACAATTTGATTCCGGTGCTCGAGTTCACTCTGATGAAGGTCGCGCCGCGCTTCACCCACGCCGCCCGGCTGCGCGCCATGACGGATTCCCTCCGCCGCTATCATGCGCGCGGGGTGACCAGCGTCTACGAGGGGCATGGGGTTGCGCCCGAGGTTCTGCGCGTGTACCGGGAGGTCCACGCACGGGGGGGGCTGACCATGCGAACCCACCTCGCCGTGAGTCCCACCTGGCGGTCGCGCGAGGAGGCCGAACGTCAGCTTCCAGACCTGGCGGCGTGGGCGGGTGGAAACGGAATAGGCGACGGCATTCTCAGGATCGAAGGGATTTACATCGGGTACGGAGGGGATTCCGAAGTCTCTCGCATCTTGATCGACGGGCTGCCGTACACCGGTTGGGCGGGGTTCGTCGAGCACGCTAACGATCCCTCGACCTATCTATCGCTCGTCCGCCGAGCCGCCGCCCATGGCATGCGTGTGAACACGATCGTCACCTGGACGCTGGGGGAAGTGCTCCAGCGCTGGGAGGCGGTCGATCGCGAGGTCCCGCTGAAGGGCCGGCGGTGGGTGCTCGTCCACCTGGCCCGCAGCGAGCGCACCGACCACGAGCGGATCCGCCGACTCGGCGCGGTGGTGACGACCAATCCGATCAGCTATCTCTACCGTTCCGGGATCCAGGCGCTGGGCCACGGGGGAACAGGGGAAGATCATCTCGCCCACCGGGACCTCCTCCGCGCCCGGATTCCCTTTGCCTTGGCCACCGACAACAAGCCGGCCGACCCGTTCCTGGCCCTCTGGTCCGTCGTCGCGCGGGAGGATCTCTCCACGGGGGCGGTGATCGGGGGAGGGCAACGGCTGACGCGCACCCAGGCCCTCCGCGCCATGACCCTGGGTGGCGCCTACGTGCTCGATCGCGAGCGGGAACTCGGCTCGCTCGCCCCGGGCAAGCTCGCTGATCTCGTCGTGCTGAGCGCAGATCCGTCGAGGGTGCCTGTCTCCGCGATCCCCGCCATTCGAGCCCGGCTCACCATGGTCGGAGGCCGGCCGGTCTTCTGGGACGACCCCCCGAGAGGGGCAGAGGCATGAGGATCCGGTCAGGCCCGCCCAGACTCCACGGGCTGACCTGCTGATTGGCAGTCAGATATCCTCCCCCAAGGCTCAAAGAAACAATAGCTTCTGGTACACTGCTACCAGGATGCTGACGGTCTCTTTGAACCCCGATCATAGCGATAGTCTATCGGAGGTTTGATCATGCAGCCCGAGACCAAGTACGCACGAAGCGGCGACGTCAACATTGCCTATCAGGTGGCTGGCGAGGGCCCATTTGACCTCGTCCTGGTCCCCGGCTGGGTATCCCATGTCGAGTATGCGTGGG
>JBHICL010000130.1:0-8063 GCA_046759605.1 Alphaproteobacteria bacterium
CTCCCTGAGGCGTTGCTCGATGATGAAGCACTCGGGGGCCTTGATGTCCTCGAGATTGATCCCGCCGAAGCTGGGACCGAGGAAGCGCACGCAGTCGACGAACTCGTCGACGTCTTCTGTGGCGATACAGAGATCGATCCCGTCGATGTCCGCGAAACGCTTGAACAGCACCGACTTGCCTTCCATGACCGGCTTCGCGGCCAATGCGCCGATGTTGCCGAGCCCGAGCACGGCCGTGCCGTTCGAGACCACCGCGACCAGGTTGCCCTTCGCCGTATAGTCGTAGATGAGGGTCGGATCCTCGGCGATCTTCAGGCATGGCGCGGCGACGCCCGGGGAGTAGGCAAGCGACAGGTCCCGTTGTGTGGTGATCGGTTTCGTGGGGCTCACCTCGAGCTTGCCTGGACGGTCCGTGCCATGCATGTGCAGAGCATCTTCCTCGAGGCTCGCCAGCTTTTTGCTTTCTGGCATGCGCTGGTCCCCTTGCCGCGACAGGGCGGCGATCGCCCGATTCAACGAGGGTAACGCGCGCACGACAGCCGTCAAGCGGGCTCGCGAACCGAAACTCGGACGCGCCACCTGATCCTCGTGCGCGTGAGCGACCGGTCATGTATGATCTCGCACCCGAACAGGGGCCGTTCTCCGTGGATGACGCAAGCTTGAGAACCTCTCGCGGCGGCAGGGCCGCCGACGCGATCACGCCAATGATGGTCCAGTGGCACGAGACCAAGTCGTCCCACCCGGACTGCCTGCTTTTCTTTCGCATGGGCGATTTCTATGAGCTGTTCTTCGACGACGCCGTCGCCGCGTCGGGCGCCCTCGACATCGCGCTCACCAAGCGCGGCACATACAAGGGCGCGCCGGTTCCCATGGCTGGCGTTCCGGTCCATTCCGCCGAGCAGTACCTGGAGCGGCTCATTCGCCACGGCTTCCGCGTCGCCGTCTGCGAGCAGATGGAGGATCCGGCCGAGGCACGAAAACGGGGCGCGAAGGCGGTCGTCCGACGGGCGGTGGTGCGGGTCGTTACGCCGGGTACCCTTACCGAGGACAGCCTGCTGGACGCACGCAGCCATAATTTCCTCGCCGCGCTCGCGGAGGCACAGGACGATCTAGGGCTTGCCTGGCTCGACATCTCAACGGGTGAGCTGTGGCTGCAGCGCCTCGAGGTCGCCGACGTGAACGGCCTGGGCGCGGCGCTCGAGCGCGTGGCCCCGGGGGAGCTGCTGGTACCGGAGCGAATGATCCAGCGCCCGGAGCTGTTCGAGATCTTCGAGGAGCGGAAGGAGGCGCTGACGCCGCTGCCGACGACGCGCTTCGATTCCACGAACGCCCTCCGCCGGTTGGAGGGCCTGTTCGGCGTCAGGACGCTGGAAGCCTTCGGCGATCCAAGCCGAGCCGAGGTAGCCGCGGCCGGGGCGCTCGTGGACTATGTGGAGCTGACCCAGTGCGGCAAGCTGCCGCGCCTCGACCGGCCTCGCCGCCTGCCCCCACCAGGTCGCGACGGGGCGGTCATGGAGATCGATTCGGCGACGCGCCGCAACCTGGAGCTGGGACGCACGCTCGGCGGGGAGAGGAAGGGAAGCCTCCTCGCGGTCATGGACCGTACGGTCACGGCCGGGGGTGGACGGCTGCTCGCGGCCGGACTGGCGGCGCCACTCACGGACGTGGACGCCATCGAAGAGCGGCTCGACATGGTTGCCTACTTCCATGGTGACGACGTGCACCGCAGCGCGGTCCGCGAGGACCTGCGCCGATCCCCCGACCTGGACCGGGCGCTGTCGCGGCTGAGTGTCGAGCGCGGCGGACCACGCGACCTGGCCGCCGTGCGCGATGCGCTGGCAACAGCCGGCGAGCTGCGAACAAGACTCGGCGAGACGCGACTCACGCCGCCGCCGGCTGGAGTTGCCAGAGAGGTCGAGGGCCTCGGCTTTCACGACACACTGGTGAACCGTCTCGGGCGCGCGCTGGGACCCGAACTGCCGACACTGGCGCGCGACGGTGGGTTCATCGCGCCCGGATACGCGCTCGAGCTCGATGCCCAACGCGAGCTCCGCGACGAAAGCCGTCGACTCGTCGCCGGGCTGCAGAAGAAGTACGCGGAGTCGAGCGGCGTTCCCTCCCTCAAGGTCCGCCACAACAACGTGCTCGGCTACTACATCGAGGTCACCGCGACCCACGCCGACAAGCTCATATCGAGATCGACCAAGGGACCGGACGGGACCGGCGCCGATCTGCCGTTCATCCACCGCCAGACGATGGCCAACGCCGTGCGCTTCTCGACGGTGGAACTCGGCGAGCTCGAGGACAAGATCGCGAGGGCGGCGGACCGGGCGCTGGCGATCGAGATCGAGCTGTTCCGCGATCTCGTGGGCGAGGTGACGGTTCGCATCGACGAGATCGGACGCACGGCCAAGGCAATCGCCACGCTCGACGTCGCTTGCGCTCTGGCCGAGCTGGCACATGAGCGGGGGTATTGCCGTCCCGAGGTCAGCGAGAGCACCGAGTTTCGCGTCACCGGCGGGCGTCACCCCGTCGTGGAAGCCGCGCTCGAAGCATCGGGCGAGGCCGCGTTCGTCGCCAACGACTGCGACCTTTCCGACGGACAACGGCTCTGGCTTCTGACCGGTCCGAACATGGCCGGCAAAAGCACGTTCCTGCGCCAGAACGCGCTTATCGCGGTGATGGCCCAGACCGGCTCGTTCGTGCCGGCGGAGGCGGCGCGGATCGGCGTCGCCGACCGCCTGTTCAGCCGCGTCGGCGCCGCGGACGACCTGGCCCGCGGCCGCTCCACCTTCATGGTGGAAATGGTCGAAACCGCGACGATCCTCAACCAGGCCACGGAACGCAGCCTCGTCATCCTGGACGAGATCGGCCGGGGCACGGCCACGTTCGATGGCCTGTCGATCGCCTGGGGCACCGTCGAGCACCTGCACGACGTGAACCGGTGCCGGACGCTGTTCGCGACCCACTACCACGAGCTCACCAGCCTGGCCTCGCGGTTGTCACACCTCGCCTGCCACACGATGCGGGTCAAGGAGTGGCAGGGCGACGTGGTCTTCCTGCATGAGGTGGCCCCGGGCACCGCCGATCGGTCGTACGGCATCCATGTGGGGCGCCTCGCCGGCCTGCCGGGACCGGTGGTTCGCCGGGCCGAGGACGTGCTGGCGCTCTTGGAGGAGGGGGAGCAGGGCAGCGCCCTCACCCGTCTCGCCGAGGACCTGCCGCTCTTTCAGGCGGCGACCGGGCTCCATGGCCCGCGACCGGCAGCCGGCGACGCGCCGTCACCGGTCGAGGCCCTGCTTGCCGAGATCCGTCCCGACGAGCTTACGCCCCGAGACGCGCTCGAGCTCATCTACCGGCTCAAAGCGTTGCTCGATGGCGGCGCATAGATCTCCGTGACGGGCCATGTGACCAGCGCGCTCGGTCGGAAAACGCTTGGTCTTCTGCGCGTGGCCGGCTTCGCAGCCGTCGGCGACGTCATGGAGCATCGTGACTTCCGCCTCTTTATCACCGGACACTCGCTGAACCTCCTGGGCCTGTGGATCTACCGGGTGGCGCTGGGGTGGCTCACCTGGGAGCTCACGAGGTCCGGCGCCTGGCTTGGCGCAATCGCCGCCGCCGATGCCCTGCCGGCGGTGCTGCTGGCGCCGATTGGCGGCGTCCTGGCCGACAGCCGGGACCGCCGGCGCGTCGCCATGCTCACCCAATCGGTCATGGTCGGCCTTGGAACGGTGCTCGCCGTACTCACCCTGGCGGGGGCGGTGCAGATCTGGGGCCTGTTCGCGCTCACGGTGCTGCGCGGGGTCAATGTCGCGTTCTGGCAGCCGGTCCGTCTGGCGCTGGTGCCCGACCTTGTCGCGCGCGAAGAGATGCCCACGGCAATCGCCATCAATGCGAGTCTCTTCAATTCGGCTTTTTTCATCGGGCCGGCGCTGGCGGGCCCGATCATTCTCACCGGCGGCGCCGGGACCGCCTTCGCCGTCGACGCCGCAACCTCGCTCTCCCTGCTGATCGCGCTCATGGCCATGCGCGCCTCGTACCGCGCACCGCGCTCCGCGCGCTCCCGCGGGATCGTCGGCGACGCGATCATCGGGATAAGGTTCGCGACGCGGCATCGAGGCATCGGTCCGGTGCTGCTGCTCTCCCTCGTACTCGGCTTCGCGGTCCGGCCGCTGGCGGACCTGCTGCCCGGCTTCGCCGAAGTCGTCTTCGAAGGCGGCGCGGGCACCCTCGCGGCATCGACCTCCGCCCTGGGACTGGGGTCGCTCGTGGGCGCGATACTGACCGCCCGGCGCGGCAACCGAGGCGGCGCCGTGACCCGGGCGCTCGCGGCCGGCTCGGCGGCGGCGGCCGCGGCGCTCGCGTTTGCCGCGACGAACCTGTTGCCCGTCGCGCTGGTGATCCTCGCCGCGGTGGGGTTGTCGTTGACCACGGCCGGCATCAACGGACAGGTGCTGGTGCAGCAGACCGTCCCCGACGAGCTGCGCGGCCGCGTGCTCAGCCTCCTGGGGATGATCTTGCGGGGGGCTCCGGCGGTGGGCGCATTGGCCATGGGTTCGGCGTCGGAACTGGTGGGTCTGCGCTGGCCCGTGGCCGCCGGCGCCCTCCTTGGCTTGCTGGTGTTCGCGATCGCGTTCCGGACGCGGGCTGGACTGACGGCCGCGCTGGAACAGCCCGAGCGACCGTCGGCGGCCGGTGGTCGTTCCAGCGGAGGTATCGGTCGGGGCGGCCGCGCATGCTAAGCTGGCGCGAAGGTGGCAACGCGGGAAACGACGCCTCGACGGCTCAGATGGACGCGGGACCGAGACAACACGAAACCATCGACTGGCAAGCGCTCGCCGGCGAGCTCGATGCGCTGTACGAGCGGACCGCGGATGCCGTGACGCGCCACCATGCGGTTCTCGAGCTCGTGAAGGATGCCCTCGCGACGGGGCGGCGCGAGATCCAGCTCCGTTTCGAGGCAAGACAGGCAACCGGCGTCGCAACGGTGCAAAGCGGCGCGGCCCTCATGGACCGGCTTCTCGGGCTGCTTTACGAGGCCGCGGCGGAGCATGAGTACCCGTCCTACAATCCGACCACGTCGGAGCGGCTTGCAATGGTGGCCAGCGGCGGCTTCGGCCGGGGCGAGCTGGCGCCCTACTCCGACATCGACCTCCTTTTCCTGCATCCCTACAAGCGGACACCCCGGGGCGAACAGGTTATCGAGCACATTCTGTACCTGCTGTGGGATCTGGGGCTGAAAGTCGGGCACGCCACCCGTTCGGTGAGCGAGTGCATACGTCTCGCTCGCCAGGACCTGACGATCCGCACGGCGCTTCTCGAATCGCGATTCCTATGGGGCGACGAGGCGCTGTTCCAAGAGCTGCAGACGGCTTTTCAGGACCAGGTGGTCGCCTCGACGGGCCTCGAGTTCGTGGAAGCGAAACTGCGCGAACGCGACCAGCGTCACAAGCGCCTGGGCGACAGCCGCTACGTGCTCGAGCCGAACATCAAGGACGGTAAGGGCGGACTGAGAGATCTGCAGACTCTGTTCTGGATCGGCAAGTACGTCTACCAGGTCGAGGACGTGAACGACCTCGTACGCCACGACGTGCTCTCGAAATCGGCCGCCCGCCAGTTCGATAAGGCCGAGAACTTCCTATGGACGGTCAGATGTCACCTTCACTACTTGTCCGGACGGCCGGAGGAGCGTCTGACGTTCGACATCCAGCCGGAGATCGCCCGCCGCTTGGGCTACACCGACCACGCCGGCAGCAGCGGGGTCGAACGGTTCATGAAGCACTACTACCTGGTTGCGAAGGACGTCGGCGACCTCACGCGAATCTTCTGCTCCGCCATCGAAGCCGAGCACAAACGACGGCCATGGTTCAAACTTCCGAAGTTCGGCCGACCGCGGAATCTCGGTGACTTCCGGCTAGAAGGCGACCGTCTCGACGTCGCGGACCACGAAATGTTCAGCCGCGATCCGGTGGCCATGATGCGGCTGTTTCATGTGGCGCAGATGCACGAGCTGGAAATCCACCCACGGGCGCTCAGGCTGGTCACACAGAACCTCAAGCGCGTCACGGCCGACATCCGCGCGGATGCCGAGGCCAACCGTCTGTTCGTCGAGATCGTGACCGCGGAAAATGGTTCGGAGGTAATCCTCAGGCGCATGAACGAGGCGGGGTTGTTCGGCCGCTTTCTGCCCGACTTCGGACGGGTTGTAGGGCAGATGCAACATGATATGTATCATGTGTATACAGTCGACGAGCACACGATCTTCGCGCTCGGCATCCTGAATCGAATTGAAAAGGCGGAGCTGGCCAACGATCACCCTGTTGCCACCGAGGTGATCCACAAGGTGCAGTCCCGCCGCGCGCTGTATTTCGGCTTGCTGTTCCACGACATGGCCAAGGGGCGCGGCGCCAATCACTCCGAGATCGGGGCCGAGATGGCGCGCCGCGTCTGTCCACGGCTGGGTCTTGCGCCGGAGGAGACGGAGACCGTTTCGTGGCTGGTCCGCCACCATCTGGCGATGAGCAACACCGCGTTCAAACGCGACCTGGGCGATCCGAAAAGCATCCGGGATTTCGTCGAGCTCGTGCAGTCGCCCGAGCGCTTGCGGCTGCTGCTCTGTCTGACGGTGGCCGACATCCGCGCCGTCGGTCCCAACGTCTGGAACAACTGGAAGGCCACGCTTCTGCGCGAGCTTTACCATGCGGCGGACACCCTGCTGTCCGGCGCGGAGGCCACGAGCGACCGGGAGGCCCGTATCGCGGAAGTCCAGCGAACGCTGCGCCATCTGCTGGCGGGCTGGAGCGACGCCGAGTTCGATGCCCATCTGGGGCGCGGCTACCCGGAGTACTGGCTTGCGTTCGACGCCGAGACGCTGGCCCGGCACGCGCGCCAGATCAGGGAGGCGGAGACCGAGAACAGGCCACTCAGCATCGAAACGCGCGTCGACCGGCGGCGCACGGTGACCGAGGTGACCATCTACACCCAGGACCACCCCGGGCTGTTCTCCCGCATCACCGGTGCTCTCGCCGCGAGCGGCGCCACGGTCGTGGACGCGAGGATCTTCACCACACCCCATGGCATGGCGTTGGACACGTTCTGGATCCAAGACCAGGATAAGGGCCCGTTCGACAGACCAGGCCGCCTCGCAAGGCTTTCGGTGCTGATCGAACGAAGCCTGCGCGGGCAGCTCCTGCGGCGCGAGATCGATCTGGAACGCACTTTCGCGCCGCGCCGTACCAAGGTGTTCAAGGTCGAGCCGCGCGTGCTCTTCGACAATTCAGCCAGCGCGACCCATACGGTGATCGAGGTGAACGGCCGCGACCGGCCGGGCTTTCTCCACGCGGTCACCCGGGCGCTGTACGATCTCAACGTGCAGATCTCGAGCGCCAAGATCGCGACCTACGGCGAACGCGTCGTCGACGTCTTCTACGTCAAGGACGGCTTCGGGATGAAAATCGATCACGAGACCCGGCTCAGGCGCATCCGGGAATCTCTCCTCACCGCCATTGCCGAGGACGAAGGCACAAAGGCGGAGCCCTCGGACCATCGCGAGGGAACCGAGACAGCCGAGCCCACGACGGAAAGCACCCGCTCCCAAGCCACAGGCTGACGAGCGCCGACTCAACCCGCACCAGCGCGCCACTCGATCCAGGCGCCGTGGGGGTCGCAGAGGGCGAGGGCGCGGCCCTTCTCCCGACCTCGCGTGCTCCGCGTGGAACCGAACGGGCCGGGCGCTCGTGGGCAAACGCCGGCCACGATGCCTTTTATTTGCCTTCGTTCTCGGCTAAGGAGCGGCCATGGCGCTGCTCCGTTCGGTCGCGACGGTCGGCGGCTGGACCATGTGCAGCCGCGTGCTGGGATTTGCCCGGGATATCCTCATCGCCAACTTCCTCGGCACCGGGCCCGTGGCGGACGCCTTCTTCGTCGCCTTCAAGTTCCCCAATTTCTTCCGCCGGCTGTTCGCCGAAGGCGCGTTCAACGCGGCTTTCGTGCCCCAGTTCGCGGGTACCCTCGAGGTGCATGGCCGTGACGCCGCCCGGCGGTTCGCGGAGACGGTGCTCGCG
>JBHICL010000131.1:0-8000 GCA_046759605.1 Alphaproteobacteria bacterium
GAACCAGCCGGCCTATGCGGCCGAAGCCACTGATCGCAACTCGTACAGCCATGGTATTCCTCCAGTCGTTCTACCCTATGCACCGCCCGCGCTCATCGACACCGAGCGGCCTCTCTTGAGTTCTACTCTTTGGTCCCCGTGTCGGATCGTAAGCTCATCTCCCTCCCTAAGTGTGTAGGTCGTTTCGTCGTGTCGCACGTCCACGTCCAGGATTCTGCCCCTTACTGTCAGAGGAAAACTCAAACTCTCCCACTCGGCCGGCAACCTGGGCCTGAAAGTAAGCTCGCCGCCATAGTCGCGCATCCCGCCAAAGCCATAGACAAGCGCCATCCAGCATCCGCCTATGGAGGCGATATGGACACCATCGGCGACGTTGCCGGCCGCGTCCCCGAGGTCCACCACGGCCGCGTACCGAAAATAACGGTAAGCGGCCTCGGCGTATCCCACCTCGGACGCCAGAATGCTCTGAATGCAGGCGGAGAGCGAAGAGTCGCCTGTTGTCAAAGGGTCGTAGTAGTCGAAGCAGCGCTTCTTCTCCTCCATTGAAAAATCCTGCCCGAGCAAGAACATGGCCAGCATGATATCGGCCTGCTTGATCACCTGATGGCGATAGAGATTGAGAGGGTGGTAGTGAAGGAGAAGCGGGTGCTTCTCTATGGGCGTGTTCTCGAAATCCCAAACCTCCTTGTCGAGAAAGGTGTCATCCTGCTGGTAAATTTGCGCGCGCTCGTCGTATGGCAAGAACATGCGCTCCGCGGCGTTCTGCCACTCGTCCATTTCGGCCGGGTCCAGATCCGTCAACCCGGCAAGGTGTCCGAACCAGCCCGGCTCCGTGTCATGAAGCCGCTTTAGCGCCTCAGCCGCGTATCTCAGGTTCTCGCGGGCCATGATGTTCGTAAAAAAGTTGTTGTTCACGACGGCCGTGTACTCATCGGGTCCCGTGACGCCGTTGATACAGAAACGGCCGCCGTGTCTTTCCGAGTAGAAGCCGAGGTCAATCCATAGCCGCGCCGTCTCCACGAGTATCTCCGCACCGAACGCTCGAAGGAAATCCTCGTCTCCCGTGGCGTTCACATACTTCTCGATAGCGAAGACTATATCGGCGTTGAGATGGTATTGCGCCGTACCAGCCGCGTAATAGGCGGAGGCTTCGTCGCCGTTGATCGTGCGCCAGGGAAACATCGCGCCTCTATGGCCCAGTTGGCGAGCACGAACCCGCGCCTTGGCGAGCTGGCTGTACCGGAACTCCAAGAGACGCAACGCTTTCCGTGGGGCCGTATAGATCAGGAAGGGCAGCACGTACATCTCGGCGTCCCAGAAGTAGTGGCCCTCGTACGCGCTGCCGGACAGCGCTCGCGCGCCAATGCCGACTCCCTCGGCGCGCCCGGAAGCCTGCAGAAGCTGGAACAGGTTCCAGCGGATAATCTGCTGCAGCTCGGGCGCGCCCCCGATCCTGACGTCGCTGTTCCGCCAGAAATCATCCACATACTCGCGCTGACGCCTCAGAAGCTCCTCGAAACCCCGTTGCACGGCGCGGTTCAACGTCCACTCGGCCGTGTCCCGAAGCTCTTCCATTGGCTTGTCGCCGGAGCCGTAGTACGCCATGAATTTCGACAGCCGCACGGGCTTGCCCGCCTCGGCGTCAACGGAGAAAACCACCGCACCGCGGTCATCCGAACAATCGCACGTGAACGAATGGGGAGATTCTGTCTCCACAACATGATCGATCCCGCACGCGAGCCGCATCCGTGAACCGCCCGTCTCGTGGCATAGGACAACGCGCTGGCCCCTGGCGGCGCCGCCGAGGGGATGAAAGACCTTGTCTTGAAAGCCCTGGCGTTTGCGGGGATCGGTGCCGTCGTCCTGAACCGGCTCGCGGTTGACGATCTCGGACGAGATGGCCAGCTCGGCGTCTCGGTCAAGCGCTGTCACCTCGTAGGATATGGCCGCAAGGTGACGGTTTGGAAAGGAGACGAGGCGCGTGCTCTTGATGGAGATCCGGTTGCCGGACGGCGTTCGCCACACGAGCTCGCGTTCCAGAGTCGCCGCCGCCATATCGAGGGTACGTCGGAATTCGACGATCTCGGCGTTCGACAGTTCGAAACGCTCTCCGTCCACGTAGAGCCGGATGGTCTTGCTGTCGGTGACACTGACCATCGTCTGACCGGTCTTGGGAAAACCGTAGGCCTCTTCTCCGTAGACGATCGGCCAGATTTCATGGAACCCGTTGATGAAGGTCCCCTCTTCGGCGACGGGATGCCCTTCCAGGAAACCGCCGCGTATCCCGAGGTACCCGTTTGCCGTGGAGAAGATCGTCTCGGCTTCCGCCAGATACCGGCCGTAGAACCTCTTTGCCTCTATCTTCCATTCATGAAGGGGGAAAATGTCCCTCGGTAGATTCAGGCGTTCGCGCAATGCCGTAGCCATCGCCATGCTCCGGATTCTTCTTACGGACCGCCGCTGGGCGCGGACGGACCGTACACTCTCACGGTATCGCGAACTCGCCCAGGTCCCCCACGACGACGTGCGCGCCGCCGGCGAGAAGCGCCTCCCTGCCCGCGCCGCGGTCAACGCCGATAACGAGCTTGAAGTCGCCCGCCCGCGCGGACTGGACGCCCGAGACGGCGTCCTCGACAACCACCGTCTTATCGGGCGTGACGCCAAGCAGCGCGGCGCATCTGAGGAAAGGTTCGGGACTGGGCTTGCCGGGGATGTCGTGCTCGGCGGCGTAGACGCCGTCGACGACGGCCTCGAAAAGGTCGAGAAGGCCGGCCGCCTCGAGAACCGGCTTGCAATTGCGCGACGACGAGACGCATCCGGTGCGAAGTCCGGCGGCGCGCAAAGCGTGGAGCAAGGTCACGGTCGTGTCGAACACCTCCACCCCCTGCTCGCGCAGCACGGTGTTGAACAGCTCATTCTTGCGATTGCCCAATCCGCATACGGTCTCGAGGTCCGGCGGATCGCTGGGTTCACCGTAGGGAAGATGTATGCCGCGCGACTCCAGGAAAGCGCGAACGCCATCGAACCGCTCCCTGCCGTCCACATAAGCGATGTAGTCGCCGGACAGGTCGAACGGCTCGAAGGCGTCACCCTCTCTCGTAGCGCGTTCCTGAAGATACGCGTCGAAAAGCTGCCGCCATGCCTCACCGTGAACCCGGGCCGTCCGTGTAACGACGCCGTCGAGATCGACCAGAACCCCTTCAAGACCCAGGGCGAACAGGTTTGGCAAATCGCCGTTCATGACCCCAGCCCCCACACCGATTCCTCCCCCCTACCCGGACGGCGTAACCAGTTTCAAAACTGTTGCTTTATCTGCTCGTAGAGATTTTCGACGTCCTCTCTGTGGCACAGCTCGGTCCCCATTGTCATGACCGTCGCGGTACCCGTCGCCACTCCAAGGATGAACGCATCAAGGAGCGACCTTTCCTGAGCAAGCCCGAGCGTCATCGCGCCAACGAAACTGTCTCCGGCGCCAACGGCGCTCCGCACCTCCACATGGGGACTCGCGACGTGCCGGGTCTCGTTATCGTGGGCGAGCAGCGCTCCATCCGCCCCCAGGCTCAGCGTAACGATCTCGGCGCGACCGGAAGACACGACCTCAAGCGCCAGAACCGCCTGTTCCGCGCGGTCATGCGCCTTGCGGCCCAGGAGGTGCTGCAGCTCCCGGAGGTTGGGCTTGACGAGATAGACCCCCTCCTTCAGGGCCTCGTATAGCGCCGTTCCCGACGTATCGAGAACGAACCGGGCGCCCCGTTCGTGAGCAATGTGCGCCACCCGCGCATAGAAGTCGCTCTGCACGCCACGGGGCAGGCTCCCACTGGCGACGATGTAGTCAAATTCGAGAGACGACAGCACCTCTAGGCATGACCGCCACTCGGACTCACGGATCTCCGGGCCGGACGGTGTGAACCGGAACTCCTGGCCCGTCGACCGCTCATACACGACGTGACTGACACGGGTGCTACCGGCGATTTCGATGTGCCGCGTGTCAAGCCCGATCTCGTCGACCATGTCATTGAAGGCGTGGCCCGTCAGCCCACCGGCGAGGTAGACAGCGATCGTTTCCCCGCCCAGCTCGCGTATGACCCGCGAGACGTTTATTCCGCCGCCGCCCGCCTCGTACCGCTCTTCGAATGTGCGGACCTTCCGTATGGCAACGACATCATCGGCTTGGCAGGAAGAGTCAACGCTCGGGTTCAATGTCAAGGTGACGATTGGCTTCATATTATCGCTCTTTTTTCGATGTTTGATATGCGCTCTTGAGTTTCGCGTGATTCTTAGGGCAACATCGGTGAGCAGGCAAACGATGTTTTTTTGGCCATTAATTTTATTGAAAGTCCCTCTGTACCAGCTGTTCGTTGCCTCGCAATTCCCTATCGACAATTGAACGAGAAAGCACAGTCATGATGCCGCGGCAGAGCAAGACAAAGATTGTCTGCACCATCGGTCCCGCATCCAGCTCCCGCAAAGTCCTTCAGAAGATGATCGAAGCCGGGATGAACATTGCCCGGCTCAACATGGCCCATGGCGACTTCGGACACCACGCCGAGGTTATAGCCGGCATACGCGCCACGGCCGAGGCCACGGGGCGCCGGGTCGCGATACTCGCCGATCTCCCCGGACCGAAACTCCGTATCGGGCGATTGGAGCAGCCCATGGAGCTCGAGCGTGGCCGACGCTTCGTGCTGTCGACGAATGACACGGTTGGCGGCGTCGAACGAGCGTCGACGACATTCTCCGGACTGACGCGCGCAGTCCAGCCGGGCGATACCATATTTCTCAACGACGGGCTCATCCAGCTTCAGGTCGATGAGATAGCTGGCGAAGACGTCGCCTGCACTGTCGTTGTCGGTGGCCCCTTGTTGTCACAAAAGGGGATGAACATTCCCAACGTCGATCTCGGCATAAGCGCCTTTACCGGACGCGACCGAGAATGCCTGGCTTTCGCGCTCGAACAAGGTGTGGACGCCGTCAGCCAGTCTTTCGTGGAGCGTGCCAGCGATATCGAAGCGGTCCGGGAGGCGGCCTTGTCCACCGGTCGAGATCCGTTGATCGTCGCCAAGATCGAACGCGCGCGCGCCCTCGATCACATCGACGAGATACTGTCGGCCAGCGATGGCATCATGGTTGCGCGGGGCGATCTCGGCGTGGAAATACCCATCCATGAGATCGCGATTACGCAGAAACGTCTTATCCGCGAAGCGAACCTCCGCGCCAAGCCGGTGATAACGGCAACGCAGATGCTGCTCTCGATGGTCAACAACCGGCGTCCCACGCGTGCCGAGGCGACCGACGTGGCCAACGCGATCCTCGACGGCACCGATTGCGTCATGCTGTCGGAGGAGTCGGCGATGGGTGCGTATCCGGAGGACGCGGTGAGGACATTGTCGGATATCGCGCGGTCCGTGGAGCCCCACATCGGCGCGCGCCGCATCGCCCCGCCGGAACCCGTCGTCGACAATAAGGACCTGGTCGCCGCAAGTGTTGCCGAAATCGCTGGACGCGCGGAGCTTTCGGGAATACTCGTTCCAACGAAGACCGGCGCGACGGCCAGGCGTGTTGCCAGCTTTCGACTGCCGAACTGGATCACCGCGGTCAGCCGGTCGGAGAAAACCTGCCAGGATCTCCAGTTCTCTTACGGCGTGCATGCGGTCCATCAGCCCGAGCGCCCATCGAGCTGGCGGGATTTCGCAGAAAGCTACTTCGGCGGTGACGAGGACGGCACACGAAAGATCTTGATGACCGAAGGAGCCACGGCGGGGGCGGAAGGCGGAACCAATCGGCTGGAGATCATCGACATTTAGAAGTTTCCTCTTTCGACGATAAGCGATCAGGGAGGCGGACGTTCGATGAACGGCGAGAGTAGCCGGCTACATCTGATCTCGGACATCGGTGGGACCAAGACCCGGTTCGCCCTCGTCCGAGCCGGCGATGCTCCCGCGGATGTGGCGGTGCTGCACAACCGCGACCACTCGAGCCTGGCCGAGGAAGCCAAGGCGTACCTGGCGCAATCGAACGCCGGAGAACCGCCGTCCGCGGCGGCGTTCAGCATCGCCTGCCCGATCGAAGGCGATCAGGTCACGCTTACCAACTTCGACTGGTCTTTTTCGATCGAGGGATTGCGGCGGGAATTGGGCGTGGATCGGTTGGAGGTCGTGAATGACTTCACCGCCATCGCCCTATCCTTGCCGCATCTCAAGGCCGGCGACCTCGACAAGATCGGCGGCGATGAGCCTGTGCCGAACGCGCCAATAGGCTTGATAGGCCCGGGTACCGGGCTGGGCGTTTCGGGACTGATACATTGCGCTGGGGGTTGGAAGGCCTTGCAGTGCGAGGGGGGGCACGTGACCCTGCCCACCACCACGATGCGCGAATCCCATGTCTACGAGATCCTCAAGAGCCACTTTGACGATGTATCGGCGGAGCGCGCCGTGTCAGGTCCCGGCCTTGTCAATCTCTACGAAGCGCTCTCCGAGATCGAAGGAAAGCCAGCCGAGCGGCTGGAGCCGAGGGAGGTGGCCGAACGGGCCAGCAACGGCTCGGATCCCATCTCAAGCGAGGCCGCGCGGATGTTCTCCGCCATTCTCGGAACCGTGTCCGGCGACCTGGCGCTGACCCTTGGGGCGAAGGGCGGAGTCTATATAGGCGGCGGCGTGGTGCGGAACATGGGACCGGCTTTCGACCGGGAAGCGTTCCGAAAGCGCTTCGAAGCGAAGGGGCGGCTGCGCAGCTTCGTGGCGCCGATACCGGTGTACCTGATCACCTACAGGTGGCCTGGCCTGATGGGTCTGTCGCACCTTCTGGCCGATCCGCCTGCGTAAACGCGACCGCGAAGGATATCGCTATGGCAGCCTCGATGGACGAACTCGCGGTGGGTGGCAAACGGGTCCTGGTCCGCTGTGACCTGAACGTCCCCATGGCGAATGGAAAAGTGACGGATGCGACCCGCATCGAGCGTCTGGCGCCCACGGTCAAGGAGCTCGCCGACGCCGGCGCACGGGTCGTATTGATGTCCCATTTCGGGCGGCCAAAGGGAAAGCGCGAGCCGTCCATGTCGCTCGGGCCGGTCGTGAAGCCGCTCGCAGAATCTCTGGGCGGACGACACGTCCTCTTCGTGGAGGACTGCGTCGGCCAGGCGGCGGAAAGCGCGGTCGCCTCTCTCAAGGACGGCGAGATCGCGCTCCTCGAGAATCTGCGTTTTCACGAGGGCGAGGAGGCAAACTCTCCCGAGTTCGCGGCTGCTTTGGCCCGACTGGGGGACGTATATGTGAACGACGCCTTCGCCGCCGCGCACCGGGCCCACGCCTCGACGGAGGCGATCGCCCGCCTGTTGCCGTCGGCGCCCGGTCGCCTCATGGAGGCTGAGATCTCGGCCCTTACGAACGTGCTCGAGAAGCCGACGCGGCCCGTTGCCGCCATCATCGGCGGCGCCAAGGTATCCACGAAGCTCGACCTCCTGGGAAACCTGCTGACGAAGGTCGACGTCCTGGCGATCGGCGGCGCGATGGCGAACACTTTCCTTCACGCCCGCGGACTCAGTGTCGGCGCTTCGCTCATGGAGCGCGACCTGGCGGAGACAGCCCGGGGCATTCTTGCCAAGGCAGACAGCGCCGATTGCCAAATCCTGCTTCCGGAAGACGTTGTGGTCGCGCCCAGGCTGGAGCTGAACGTCCCAAGCGAAGTCATCGCAGCATCGGCGGTGCCGGACGATCGTATGATCCTCGACATAGGACGTGATGCAGCCCAGGACCTGGTCCAACGACTGACCGACATCCGGACGCTCTTGTGGAACGGACCGCTGGGAGCCTTCGAGGTGCCGCCCTTCGACGCCGGCACCGTGGTCGTCGCCAGGGCGGTCGCGGAGCGCACCAGATCGGGGCGGCTCATGAGCGTGGCGGGTGGAGGCGACACAGTGGCCGCGCTTTCCGCGGCCGGCGTCCTGGAGGATTTCACATACGTCTCCACCGCCGGCGGCGCGTTCCTGGAGTGGCTCGAAGGCA